>NZ_JALNUO010000020.1:0-57480 GCF_026540835.1 Sphingomonas sp. GC_Shp_6
CTTGCCGTCGCTTTCCTTCGGGAGGGTGACGGCCCGCACCTGACGCGCTAGGGCGGCATCATGTCCAAACTTCCAGTCGTCGCGATCGTCGGCCGCCCCAATGTCGGCAAGTCGACGCTGTTCAATCGCCTCGTCGGCAAGAAGCTCGCGCTCGTCGACGATCGTCCCGGCGTCACACGCGACCGGCGTGAGGGCGACGCGCACCTGATCGGGCTCGATTTCCGCATCGTCGATACCGCGGGCTATGAGGATCACGACGCGCAGACATTGCCCGGCCGGATGCGTCAGCAGACCGAGGCGGCGGTGGCGCAGGCTGACGTCGCCCTGTTCATGGTCGATGCCCGTGCGGGGATCGTTCCGCTCGACGAAGAGATCGCTCGCTGGCTGCGCGCGTCCACCACGCCCGTGGTGCTGGCCGCCAACAAGGCAGAAGGAAGCGCCGGCGATCAGGGCGTGCTGGAGGCGCTGGCGCTGGGCTTCGGAGACCCGGTGCAGGTGTCCGCCGAACATGGCGAAGGCATGGGCGATCTGTTCGAGGCGCTGCTTCCGCTGCTCGATGCGGTCACCGCGGCGGACGACGTCGCCTCGGAGGATGAGGACGAGGTCTATGACGGTCCGTTGAAGCTCGCGATCGTCGGCCGCCCCAATGCGGGCAAGTCTACGCTCGTCAACCGCATGCTGGGCGAAGACCGGATGATTACCGGACCCGAGGCCGGGATCACGCGCGATTCGATCGCGGTCGACTGGCTGTGGGAACCGGCCGGGGGCGAGGCCCGCAAGGTGCGGCTGATCGACACCGCGGGCATGCGCAAGCGCGCCAAGGTGCAGGACAAGCTGGAGAAGATGTCGGTCGCCGACGCGCTCCACGCCGTCGATTTTGCCGAGGTGGTGGTGCTGCTGCTCGACGCCACGCTGGGGCTCGAGGGGCAGGATCTGCGCATCGCGGACCGGGTGCTGGAGGAGGGCCGTGCGCTCGTCATCGCGCTCAACAAATGGGATGTGGCCGAGAATGCGTCGTCGCTCTTCAACGGCGTGAAGCGTGCGCTGGAAGACGGGCTCAGCCAGGTGAAGGGGGTGAGCGTGATGACCGTCTCCGCCGCCACCGGCAAGGGCATCGACCAACTGATCCAGGCCTGTTTCGACGTGCGCGAAGCGTGGTCGCGGCGGGTGGGAACGGGCGAGCTGAACCGCTGGTTCGAACGCGCGATCGAGGCCAATCCGCCGCCCGCACCGGGCGGCAAGCGGGTCAAGCTGCGCTACGTGACGCAGGTGAAGACGCGGCCTCCAACCTTCGTCATCTTCGGTACGCGCGTCGATCAATTGCCCGCGAGCTACGAGCGCTATCTGGTCAATTCGATGCGCCGCGATTTGGGCTTCGGCGCGGTGCCCGTGCGGATCACGATGCGCGCGCCCAAGAATCCGTTCGATCAGGCGAAATAACCGGCGAAGTTCTCCGAAGAAACCTTGTGTTTACTTCGAGCCGCTAACCCGAGGTCTGTGCTTTGGGGCCAAAGGAGGTCCGATCGGGAGAAAGCCGTGTCGTTCGAGGGAAGCACCCTGGTGGATTGGGCGGCCTATGCGCACGCCCGTGCGGAGCTGGGCGGCGGCTTCGTCCGCATCCTGGGCTATTTTCGCGAGGACGGCGTAAAATCGGTCGCCGCGATCGAGGCGGCAATGCGCGCCCAATCCGCGGCGGCGATGGTGATCCCGGCGCACACGCTGAAGGGCGAGGCGCGGCAGTTCGGGGCCGAGCCGCTGGCGGCACTGGCCGAAGAGATCGAAGGCATCGCGCGCGATTGCGTCGAGCTGCACGACACGCCCGAGGATGCGCTGACGCCCGTCGCCCGGCTGCGTCCCCTGTTCGAGGAAACACTGGCGCTGCTGGAGCGCGAGGCCAATCCATTGGTGGCGCGTCGCCCAGCAGCGGGCGGCGGATTTGGCCGGCGGCCCACCGGCGGCTTCGGTCGGGCATAAAGCCCGGCCTGCTCCTTCAGCCCTTCAGATACGGCGCCGCGCCGGTCTTGGGCGAATCATGCTCCGAAATAGAGTTGAGCTGCACGTAATTGTGGATCCCCATTCGTGCGATCATCTCGAACTGCCGCTCGAGCGTATCGACATGCTCTTCCTCGCTCGCCAGGATCCGCGCGAACAGATCGCGGCTGACATAGTCCTTGACCTGCTCGCAATAGGCGATCGATTCCTTGAGTTGATCGACCGCTTCCATCTCCATCGCAAGATCGGATTTGAGCACTTCCTCGACCGTTTCGCCGATGCGCAGGCGACCAAGCAATTGAAAATTGGGCAAACCGTCGAGATAGAGAATACGCTCCGACAGCCAGTCGGCGTGCTTCATCTCGTCGATGGATTCCATCCGCTCATATTGGGCGAGCTTGTAGACGCCCCAATGATCGAGCATGCGGTAATGAAGCCAATATTGGTTGATCGCAGTCAGCTCGTTACGGAGCGCTTCGTTCAGATAGTCCAAGACCCGCGGGTCGCCCTTACCGGCCATGATGATCTCCCTTGGACTCTATGTAGTCCTCACGGGTAGACTTGGACAAGTCGGAATCTTGCGGGTTCAGGCCGCGTTTATTGTTGCAAACGCTACGCAGCCGCGCGTTCGGCATCGATGATCGCCCGCGTAAACGAGGCGCATTGGCCGCATTTGGGCTGGCGGCCGAGCGAACGAAACGTCTGACAGGGCGTCTGGCATCCCCCACGCGCGCACGCGCGGACATCGCTTTCCCGTATTGCATTGCAAACGCAGACAACCATGGCTGCTCCTTTTTCGAGATCAATATGCCGCTAATGCGAACAACTCGCAAGACCTATTGCGCCTAAGTCGCAGCAGCATCCTCATCTCATCGGATTTGCGCCACGCATCGGCTGCCAGGCGAGGCGAGCAAGGCTGCGCCATAGCCATTCGAGCGGGCCATAGCGGTATCGCGCTAGCCAGGGTCTGGATCCGGCCAGTATGACGACCCATGTCGCCACGACCGCGGCGTAGAGTTGCGCCCGGCCCAAGCGGTCGAACAGGCCGAGGCCATAGCCATAGAAGATGGTAGTGCAGACGAGCGTCGTGCCGAGATAATTGGTGAACGCCATCCGGCCGGCGGCGGCAAAGCGGCGCGTCCACCAACCGCCGGCTCGTGCAAGCGCCATCACCAGCGCGGCGTAGCCGAGCACCATCGGCACGTGGAGCGGCGTCGCCAGGGGGAGCGCGGCCAGGAACACCGCGCGCGGATCGAAGCCCCATGCCCGATCGAAAGCCGCCAGCGCGATCGATAGCGGCACCGTCATCGCCAGCAACGCCACCGCAATCCGCGCATAGGTGCGCCGCGTCCATGCGCCGCTAAGGAAGCCGCTGCGCAGCCCCGCCATGCCGAGCAGCATATAGCCGAGCGTTTCCATGCCGCCCGCGGGGAGAAAGGTGAAGGGATCGGTGTTGGTGCTCCACCGCCAGGCGAGCAACGTGCCGAAGCTGCCGCGCGCCGCCGCCACTTCGCGCGCGACCTCGGCCTCCGTGGGTCGGCCGAAAGGCGAGGCGAGCGCCTGCCAATCCGCTACGGCGTTCGGCGATGCATGCGCCGCAAACACCGCGGCATGGCGGCGGAACAGGTCGAGCGCGATGGCGGCGAACTCCAGCGTCTGCAGCGTGAATGCGGCGCCGGCCAGCAGCACCAGCCAGCGCACCCGAAGATGCCGGAACGCATAGGCGATGCAGCCGACGAGCGCATAATGCGTCAGGATGTCACCCCACCAGAAGAGATAGAGATGCACCAGCCCGAAGACGAAGAGCCACGCCATGCGCGCATAATGGACCTTCGCCGGATCGTCCCCCGCCGCCTCCGCACGGTCGATCACCAGCAGCATCGAGGCGCCGAACAGAAGCGTGAACAGCCCGCGCATCTTGCCTTCGACGAGCACGAAGGTGAGCGCCCAGGCGACGAGGTCGGCGCGGCTGGGGGCGCCGAGCGCGGCGGGCGAGAAATAGGCCGGTCCGGGCAGGCCGAAGGCCGCGATGTTCGCGGCGAGGATGCCGAGCACCGCGACGCCGCGAATGACATCGAGCGCGGCAATGCGCTGCGACAGGGGTAAGGGGCGTGCAGTCATACGAGCCACGCTCGCACAATGTGGCGGGGCACAACAGGGCGGCGGAGTCTTCTAGCGTTCGATGGCGTCATTTGCGCCGTTTGCCCCGACCTTGTCCAAGGGCCGGTGCCGCACGCGAAGGGGGGACTGGATCAACTACAGTCCATCATGGTGCCGCGTCGGCTGCCGGTCCTTCTCCAAACGGGAAGGACCGGCCTTCGAATCAACGGGGCAGAACGCGCGTCAGCGCGCGGGCGCCGGGGGCGGTGACGCGGCCGTCGAGCAGCGCATTGACGTTCACCGGGCGGCCATAATATTCCTTCACCCGGCCCTGATCGTAATCGACGCCCGTCGCGCCCACCGTGGCGCCGGCATAGGCGCCCTTGATGTTGGTCCAGAGCACCGCATCGCCCTTGAACGTCGAGCCTTGCGCCGCGTCGGAATAATTGATGACCGACACGCCGGCGCCGGCGTCCAGCGCGAACTTGCGGGGGCTGCGGAACGCGTCGACCGCCTTGCGATCCATCAGCAGATAGACGATCGCGCCACCGGCTGCGCCGATCTGCGCCCCGATGCTGAGGCCACCGGTGTTGAAGAACGCGGGCGAACTCCATCCGCCGGTGCGGTTGCGCGTCACGACGACGCCCGCACCGCCCTTACCGCCGATGATGAAGCCTGCACGGCCATATTCGGGAATGACGTAAAGGCCGACGGCGCGACCGATCAGCGGCGCGATCTTGCGATCCCGTTCCATCTCGACGACCACCGAGGCGGCCTTGTCGACCAGCTTCTGCGGGCCGTGCGCTTCGTCGCTCCGGGCGCTGTAATGGCGGGCCTGCGCGAGTGCGGCCGTAGGGGCGGCCATGCCGGCGAGCGCCCCGGCGCACAGGATCGCGGAGACGGTGGAACGGGTACTGGCCATGAGAGGCATCCTTTCGATCGGTTCGGCGACGACCCGGCACGGCTGGCCGTGCGGTTCGACAGGGGCTGAACACGACACCGGGCCCTGCGTTCCCGCCGCGCCTTCGAAGTTCGTGCACCAGGGCGCCGCCGCGCCGCGTCATGCCACGGCGGCGTCTGCTCCCATCAGTGCGGGGAAAAAGCCCTCATGCGCCGCGCGCAGTTTATCGAGCGTCAGGACGAAATCGCCGGCATCCAGTTCGAAGACGAGGCGGCTCGCGATCGTCCGCCCGATCGGCTGCGCCGCGATGCCGGCCGCATCCGCGCCGAGCAGGAAATCATAGAGCGCGTGATCCTCGATCGTTACGACATACAGCCCCTGATCTTCGGCGAACCAGGTGCCTGCGACGCCGCATTCGGCCGAGGTGTCGAGCATCGCGCCAATATCACCCGCCAGCGCCATCTCCGCCACCGCCACGGCGACTCCGCCATCGGACACATCGTGGCAGGCGGTGATCGCGCCGCTGGCGATGCCTTCGCGGATATAGTCGCCGGTGCGGCGCTCGGCCGCCAGGTCGATCGGCGGCGGCGGCCCGGCCTCGACGCCGTCGCGGCCATGGATCTCGCGCAACCAGAGCGACTGGCCGAGATGGCCGCGATGTTCGCCGACCAGCACGACGATGTCGCCGGTGCCCTTGAACGCGATCGTCGCGGTCTTGGTATAATCGGCGAGCAGGCCGATGCCGCCGATCGCCGGCGTGGGCAGGATCGCGGTGGCGCCGCCATCCTCGTCCTTTGTCTCGTTATACAGGCTGACATTGCCCGAGACGATCGGGAAGTCGAGCGCGCGGCATGCCTCACCCATGCCCTCGATACAGCCGACGAACTGCCCCATGATCTCGGGACGCTGCGGATTGCCGAAATTCATGCAGTCGGTGCTGGCGAGCGGCGTCGCACCCACCGCGGTCAGGTTGCGCCAGCATTCCGCAATCGCCTGTTTGCCGCCCTCATATGGGTCGGCGAAGCAGTAGCGCGGCGTGCAATCCGTGCTGATCGCCAGCCCCTTCTGCGTGCCGTGAACGCGCACCACCGCCGCGTCGCCGCCGGGCCGCTGCACCGTGTCCGCGCCGACCATGTGGTCATATTGCTCCCAGATCCAGCGCCGGCTGGCGATGTCGGGCGAGGCCATCAGCGCGAGCAGATCGGCGGCGGGGTCGGTACAGGCGGGCACGTTGCCCAGCGGGGCAGGGGGCATGGTCTTTACATGCGGGCGATCATATGCGGGCGCATCGTCGGCAAGCGGGCCGAGCGGGATGTCGCACACCGTCTCGCCCTTGTGGGTCAGCACCATGCGGCCGGTGTCGGTCACGCGGCCGATCACCGCGAAGTCCAGCTCCCATTTGCGGAAGATCGCCTCCGCTTCCGCCTCGCGGCCGGGTTTCAGCACCATGAGCATCCGCTCCTGGCTTTCGCTCAGCATCATCTCGTACGGCGTCATGCCCGTCTCGCGCTGCGGCACGTCGTCCATCACCAATTCGATGCCGACGCCGCCCTTCGACGCCATTTCGACCGACGAGGAGGTGAGCCCGGCCGCGCCCATGTCCTGGATGGCGACGATCACGTCGGTCGCCATCAGCTCGAGGCACGCCTCGATCAGCAGCTTTTCGGTGAAGGGATCGCCCACCTGAACCGTCGGGCGCTTCTCGTCGCTGTCCTCGTCGAAGCTGGCGGAGGCCATGGTCGCGCCGTGGATGCCGTCGCGGCCGGTCTTGCTGCCGACATAGACGATCGGATTGCCGATCCCGCTGGCGGCGGAGTAGAAGATCTTGTCGGTATCCGCGATCCCCACGGTCATCGCGTTGACGAGGATGTTCCCGTCATACGCCTTGTGGAAATTGACCTCGCCGCCGACGGTCGGCACGCCGACGCAATTGCCGTAGCCGCCGATGCCATGGACGACGCCGGCGATCAGATGGCGCATCTTGGGATGATCGGGCGCCCCAAAGCGCAATGCGTTCATGTTGGCGATCGGCCGCGCGCCCATCGTGAACACGTCGCGCAGGATCCCGCCCACGCCCGTTGCCGCGCCCTGATAAGGCTCGATATAGGAGGGATGGTTGTGGCTCTCCATCTTGAAGATCGCCGCCTGGCCGTCACCGATATCGACGACGCCGGCATTCTCGCCGGGGCCGCAGATCACATGCGGGCCGGCGGTCGGCAGCGTCTTCAGATGGATGCGCGAAGATTTGTAGCTGCAATGCTCGGACCACATGACCGAGAAGATGCCCAGCTCCACGAGGTTCGGCTCGCGGCCGAGCGCGTTGAGGACGCGGGCATATTCGTCGGGGGACAGGCCGTGTTCGGCGACGATCTGGGGCGTGATGGCGGTCATGCCGAGGCTTTAGCGGGGAGGCTCGGCTGCGTCACCCCGGCCATGATTTGGGATATGCGTTTTCAAAGGCGCGGATCGCTCTTGCCGGTCGATCGTTACACATCCGATCCGACACGCGGCATCCCGCCGCGTGGTCGTCGCGAGGAGGATGTCTTGATAGCAGCCCGATTTCACACCCGCGGCATCGTCGCGGGCATCGCATGCGCCCTGCTGTCCGTCGCGCCCGTGAGCGCACAATCGGTCGGGCATATCCTGTCGCAGCCCGCGCGCGACGTGGGATTGGCGAAGACGCGGATTCCGCCCTTGCTCGTGCGGACGAGCGAGGCGCCCTATTCGACCGCGGGAACGGGAAGCTGCGCGGCCATCGCAGAGTCGATCGCCGCGCTGACCCACGTCATCGGCCCCGATTTTTCCACTTCGCCGTCTACCAACAGGCAGAACATGGCGGAGATCGGCAGCAGCGCGATCGTCAACTCGCTGATCCCCTTCCGCGGCATCGTTCGCGAAGTGAGCGGTGCGAGCGCGGCGGAGCGGCGCAAGACCGCGGCGATCGATGCCGGTATCGCCCGGCGCGGCTTCCTTCGCGGGTTGCAGAGCGCGCGCCGCTGCCGGCGGTGATACCTAGACGTAGGGCGGTTGGGTGTATCCGGCCGGACTGAGCGTGAAGATCTCGCAGCCCTCCTCGGTGATGCCGATCGAATGTTCGAACTGCGCGCTGAGCGAGCGGTCGCGTGTCACTGCCGTCCAGCCGTCGTCGAGCAGCTTCACGTCGGGCCGGCCGGTGTTGATCATCGGCTCGATAGTGAAGATCATGCCGGGCTTCAGTTCGGGCCCGGTGCCGGGCTTGCCGACATGCACCACCTCGGGCGCATCGTGGAACAGGCGCCCGACGCCATGGCCGCAGAAATCGCGGACTACGCCGTAACGGTGTTTTTCGGCATGGCGCTGGATCGCATTCGCGACGTCGCCCATCCGGTTGCCGGGCTTTGCCTGCTCGATGCCGAGCATCAGGCATTCATAGGTGACTTCGACCAGCCGCCGGGCCTTGAGCGGGACGTCACCGATCAGGTACATCCGGCTCGAGTCGCCGTGCCACCCGTCCACGATCGGGGTGACGTCGAGATTGACGATATCGCCCGATTTCAGCGTCTTCTCGCTCGGGATGCCGTGGCAGACGACATGGTTGATCGAGATGCAGCTCGAATGCGTATAGCCCCGATAGCCGAGCGTCGCCGGCACGCCACCGCGCGCGAGGATGAAATCATAGACGATCCGGTCGATCTCGGCGGTCGTCACGCCCGGCACCATATGGGCCGCGATCATGTCGAGCGTCTCGGCGGCCAGCCGCCCGGCGCGGTGCATGCCGTCGAACGCGGCGCGGCCGTGAAGCTTGATCGCGCCGGTGCGGCCCTCGGGCGCGTCGGCGGAAACGGTCATGTAATCGGTCATGCGAACGATATAGCCCGCCCGGCTGGGCTTTGCGAGAGGAGAGGGCTAGGGTCCGCGCCATGGCACATGAACGCATCTGGACCGCCGCGCTGGTGGTGATCGGCGACGAGATCCTGTCGGGCCGCACGCAGGATCGCAACGTCGCGCAGATCGCCGCATGGCTGGGCGTGCAGGGCATCCGGCTGGCCGAGGTACGCGTCGTGGCGGACCGCACCGCCGCGATCGTCGAGGCGGTGAACACGCTGCGCGCGCGCAACGATTATCTGTTCACGACGGGCGGCATCGGCCCGACTCACGACGATATCACCGTCGATGCGATCGCCGAGGCGCTGGGCACCGGCGTCGTCCACCACCCGCAGGCGATGGCGGTGCTGGAGCGCTATTACGAAAGCCGCGGCGGCCTGACGGAGGCGCGGGCGCGGATGGCGCGTGTGCCGGAAGGCGCCACCTTGATCGACAATCGCGTCTCGGGCGCGCCCGGCATCCGCATCGGCAACATCTTCGTGATGGCGGGCGTGCCGCATATTACCGCGGGCATGCTCGACGCGCTGACCGGCACGCTTGAGGGCGGCCGTCCGGTCGTTTCGAAATCGATCGGCTGCTGGGTCGCGGAAAGCGAGGTCGCCGATCTGCTTCGCGAAACCGAGAAGCGCCATGATCGCGCGACGGAAGGCGGCGTGGCGATCGGAAGCTACCCTTTCTTCCGCGACGGCCGGACGGGCGCTAATTTCGTGGTGCGCAGCCCCGATGCGGCGGCGGTGGATGCCTGTCTCGCCGACCTGACCGAAGCGCTGGAGGCGGAAGGTCGCGTGGTGGTGCAGGGCGGGATCTGAAGCGCGCCGATCCGGACGGCGAAGGCCATCCGCACGGAATCAGGCTCTTACCCCATGCGTTCGCCCGCGCGGCACCCCATATGCCGTTCATGACCAATCTGACCGTCTGGCATGATGGCGGCTGCCCGCTCTGTCGCCGCGAGATCGCGTTGATGCGGCGGCTGGATCGGCGGGGCGCGATCCGCTTCGTGGATGCGACCACAGCACGGGCGTGCCCGCGCGATCGGGCGGCGTTGCTCGCGCGGTTTCACGCATGCGAGGATGGGCGGATGCTGCAAGGCGCGGCGGCGTTCGCGGCGATGTGGCGGGCGATCCCGCTGCTCCGGCCGCTGGGACTTGCGGCGCGGCGCCGCTGGGTGCTGGCGCTGCTCGAACGCCTCTACACGCTGTTCCTTCGCGTGCGGCCGCGGATCCAGCGGCTCGCCGGCGGGCGTGTGTCGTCGTGAGGCCGCGGCCTGATCCGGCGGGGCCGGGGCAGGAGAGCGTGTGGTCCTATCCCACGCCGGCACGCGCTGAGCCGAGCGCCGCCCATATCGTCATCGCCCATCGCGGCACGATCGTGGCGGACACGCGTGCGAGCATCCGGACGATCGAGACGAGCCATCCGCCCAGCTATTACCTCCCGCCCGAAGCGATCGTGCCCGGTTTGCTGCGCCGGGCCGGCGGCACGTCGTTCTGCGAGTGGAAGGGAAACGCGGTCTATTGGGATCTCGTGCTGGGCGACACCGTGCTGCCGGGGGTCGGCTGGAGCTATCCCGATCCGAGCCGCGCCTTCGCCGCGCTCCGCGACCATATCGCTTTCTATGCCGCGCCGTTCGATCGCTGCACCGTCGATGGTGCGGTCGTCGTGCCGCAACCCGGCGAATTCTACGGCGGATGGATCACGCCCGATCTCGCCGGCCCGTTCAAAGGCGTGCCCGGCAGCCGAGGATGGTGAGACGATGAGCGACGACGGCGATCCCGATCCCGGCCGCAACCGCGCGGTGCCGCGCGGACGGCTGTCGCGCTTCGGCCAGTTCGGCCGTCTGGCAGGCGGCGTGGCGGGGGGCATGCTCGCCGAAGGCGCGCGCCGGATCGCCGATGGCGAGCGGCCGCGGGTGCGCGACATGCTGCTCACTCCCGGCAATGTCGGGCGCGTTGCGGATCGGCTGTCGCACCTGCGCGGGGCGGCGATGAAGCTCGGGCAGATGATCTCAATGGATGCCGGCGACATGCTGCCGCCCGAGCTGGCGGACATCATGGCACGGCTGCGCGACCGGGCACACCATATGCCGCCCGCGCAATTGCAGCAGGTGCTGGCACGCGAATGGGGGATGGATTGGCGGCGGCGCTTCACGCGGTTCGACGCGACGCCGCTGGCCGCCGCGTCGATCGGGCAGGTGCACCGCGCGATTACGCGCGACGGCCGCAATCTGGCGATCAAGGTGCAATATCCGGGCGTGCGCGAGAGCATTGATGCCGATGTCGACAATGTCGCCACGCTGCTGCGCGTCTCCGGGCTGCTGCCGCGACGGATCGATATCGCGCCGCTGCTCGCCGAGGCCAAGCGGCAATTGGCGCAGGAAGCGGACTACGCCCGCGAGGGCGAGCAGATGACGCGGTTCGGCGCGCTGCTGGCCGACCGCCCGGCCTATGTCGTGCCCGTGCTCGACCGCGAGTTCACCACCGAACGCGTGTTGGCGATGAGCTATGTCGCGGGCGCTCCGATCGAATCGCTGGCGGAGGCACCTCAGGACGAGCGCGATCGGGCGATGCACGCGCTGATCGATCTGGTGCTGGGCGAATTGTTCGCCTTCGGGCTGATGCAGACCGATCCCAATTTCGGCAATTACCGCTACCAGCCCGAGAGCGGCCGGCTCGTCCTGCTCGATTTCGGCGCGGCGCGTGCCGTCGGCGCCGGCACGTCCGGGGCGTATCGGCGGCTGATCCGGGCGGGCCTAGCGGGCGACATCGGCGGCGTGCGCGACGCGGCGCTCGCGGCGGGGTTTCTGGGGCCGGAAGCGGTGGCGCGGCACGGGCCCGCGATCGACCGGATGATCGCGGTGATCGTCGGCGAACTCGGGCGGGCCGGGCCGTTCGATTTCGGCGACCGCGCCTTTGTCGGCTCGCTGCGCGAGGAGGGCGCGGCGATCGCCGCGGATCAGGCGACCTGGCACCTGCCGCCGATCGACCTGCTGTTCGTCCAGCGCAAGATCAGCGGCACCGCGCTGCTCGCCGCGCGGCTGAAGGCGCGGGTGGACGTGCGCGCGATGCTCGATGCCCGATTGCGGACGGACGCGGGCGAAACGCCGCGCCCCGCCGAGCCGCTTGCGCCGGCCGGGAGCGGCAGCTAGAGGTCTCGGCATCGCGGGTGTAGCTCAATGGCAGAGCAGAAGCTTCCCAAGCTTACGACGAGGGTTCGATTCCCTTCACCCGCTCCAGCGCAGAAATCAGCCATTTTTTCCCCCATTTTCGGAATAGTCAGAAGGTGCGTTTGCGGTGTCGGTGCGGTGAAAGGCACCGGGAACAAGTCCGCAGATGTCGTCGATGATCGATTCGGTGGCCGCCAACGCGAGCCCCAGATTGGCTGGATCCCTCAGCGCGTAGATGTCGCTGGTCGAAGCTCGGACGTGACCGAGCATGATCTCGCCCTGACGCCAGTTGGCCTCGCCGATGCGGCGACGTGCAATCGTCGAAACCGATCGACGGATCAGCTTCCAGCCCGCCTCGCCGCGATCGGCCGGCAGGCCGATCTCCGCTCGCATCGTGTCCCAGGCGCCGCGGATATTTGCGATCGGCAGGTAGCTTCCGCGGACGGCGGCCAGGTGCGGCAGGAATTGGCGAGGCACCGGGATGACGCCCCGGTACTTGCGCGTCTGGCGTCGGCCGCGAGGGTTAAGGTCGAGCGCGCCGGCGCTGGCGATATACTGGTCCGCGCGGAGATCCGCGATCTCCTCCGGTCGCGCCCAAGTCGCCACAGCCGCGCGCAGGTAGCGCAGGAGGTTGGCACGATAGCCGACATAGACGGCGCGCTCCTTCGCGCTACGCACCTTAGGGCCGGACGGATCGAGGCAGTAGCGGAACATTGATGCGAGCATCGCCACGTCGGCGCGATAGCGCGGAGACGCCGACACGTTCTTGGCCTGTTCGGCCTTGAAGCGCGCCTGCTGCCCTGGCGTCGCGTTGATGGCGGCCGCGAGCTGTCGAACGCATCCTTCGATATGGCCGATGGTGCGTTCACGGGTGAGGCCGCTCTTGGGCGCCACGATCGGGCGTCCCGCGAGCCACTTCCGGAAACCATCGACCCAGCGTTCGTCGATCGCCGCGACCGTCACGGTGAGGTCGGTGGCAGCCACATACTCCACGGCCAACGCGAGGCGTCCACGCGTGGCGCGGAACCCCTTCTTGTCCTCGCCCAGCAGCAGATAGTCGGTGATTGCTGCGGTGAGCAGCGGTGCGGCATTTCCATCGAACGGCCGCCCGCAACCCGGACAGATCGGCGAGCCCGCCGCCGCCAGATAGCGGCGGTCGACCTCTAACCGGGCGAGCCCGTCATCGCTCGTGCCCGCCGAAGCGCTTCGCTCGCGTCGGCTGGCTCGATCGTACCAGACGATTTCGAGGTTGGTCCGGTCGGGGCGGCGATAGAGCCGGAAGTCTCCTCGCTGGTAGATTGCCTTCGGGCGCGGCGTTCGGCGCATAATTCTCTCTGCTGCTTCGCCACGAAGGCGCGGAAGGTGTCGATGGCGCCCGAAGCGACGAACCATTCGAGGTCGGTCGGGCTGATCTGGAGGGTCTTCTCGGTCTCGATTTTGCGGGTCAGGCGTCGATCAAGGTCGAAGAGCGTGCC
Source organism: Sphingomonas sp. GC_Shp_6 (assembly GCF_026540835.1). NCBI lineage: Bacteria > Pseudomonadati > Pseudomonadota > Alphaproteobacteria > Sphingomonadales > Sphingomonadaceae > Sphingomonas > Sphingomonas sp. GC_Shp_6. Next base: position 13,493 of record NZ_JALNUO010000020.1, read on the forward strand.
GGCGAGCCTAGCCATCGGCGATCCTCCCGGCGGTGCGGTGTGGCCGGCCAAGTGTCATGCGGCTTCCTTCAGGCGCTGGACGTCGTGCAGCTCGGCGATGCGCTCGCGGATCTGGACGGCGCTGGTGTAAGGTGAGGTCAGGCTATGCATGGCCATGATGCGGGCGCGCGCAGTTAGGATCGCGGCAGCTTCGGCCAGGCTAGGCACGCGCTGCGGCCAACCCTTTATATAGCGCAGGTTTGCGGGGAGCGAGGCTTCCAGCTCCCGGCGCTCGGCGCCGAACGCCTGCCCCCGTGCGAGGTCGGCGGCGAGGGATGCGGGCAGCAGTTCCGGCGCAATGTCGCCGAGCCAGCGATCGGGCTGGAAGCTGAAGGTGGAGGACGCCTCGCGATCGACTAGGTGGAGGAAGACGCCGCGGTTGCCCGGCGCGCGTGCCGCAATCGTGATGTCGTTGATCGAGGCGAGGACGCAGAAGGCGCAGCCGTGCCGCGTCGTGCCAAGGTCATAGCTTTCCGGCAGCGGTAGGGCGTGGCGCTCGCAATAGGCGTATACCTCGTCTTCGCGAACATCGACGCCGGGATGCCATGTGAGGATGTTGGCGCCGCGCTTGCGGGTGTAGCAGGAGGCCTCGCGCTTGGAGATCGGCGTCAGGCGGCGTTTGATGCTTTCCTCGCGGCGAAGGCCGACGACGGAGATGATCCGCTCTGTCGGGAAGCGGCGCAGCAGCTCGGGGAGGATGACGTGCGTCTTCATCTCCGCAGTGCAGAAGCGGTTGCTCGCAGAGGACCATGGGCCGGTCAGGTGGTACGTGAGGAGTTGCTCGTAGCGTCGGCATCCCAGCTCGAACCGGCGATCCCAGCGCGACAGCATATCGTGGCTGCGGTTGCGCACGACGATCAGCGGCGCACCAATGCTTTCCGCCGCGGCGCGCACGGTAGCCGGGGTCGACTGCCACTCGATGCGCCCGAGATCGGCATGGATCGCGAAACGCCGATCGCGCGGGTGGCCGAGCTGATCGAGCAGCCCGGCGGTCGCGTGGCTGATCGAGACGCTGTCTTTGCCGCCTGATAGGCTGAAGGCCACAGGCGCGCTGGCCGCGATCGCGGCGCGCACGTCATCGGATAAGCGCAGTTCTTCGAAGCCGGTGGTGAAGAGCGCGAGCTGGTGCCGCTCGTCGGGCGCGCGCCTCATCGACCAAGCTGCCATTCAAATCGATCGCCGCGGCGTGCCGAAGCATTCCCTTGGTGTTGGGCACACCTACCAGTGCAGAAATAACCCTCATGATAGTATGAGAGGCCGTCCCACACGGTCATTCGCGAGACGAAGCCGCCCGGCCCCTTCAATATCGAGACGACGTGCCGATCATTCGTATGTCGCGTACAATCTGCTCGGGTACGCAGATCAGCCACAACTTGAGCATGCCTCGAATAACCGTTCGATGATGAAGCCGACGATGGCCGAACATCGATATCGTGTGTCAATCGGGGGACGGGGCGTCCGCAAACGATGCACTGCATGGATGGTAGTTTCATGCGTCCATCCCGTCGATCGGCTGGCGCGGATCGACCGCGAGGGCGACGGCGAGCGGCTTTGTCCAGATTTCGCGGCTGGAGAGCATGAAGCTCTCGCCCATGCTGGCGAGCAGCAGCGTCTCCCCGATCGTCTCGGCCATGCCGCGTGCGGCGGCGCTGGGAACGGCGTTGCCGATCCACTCGCGCTTGACCTGATCCGATCCGCCTTCCAGGTCGAACACCTCGCCGGGATCGAACAGCGATTGCAGCGCCGCCAACTCAAGCGTGGTGAAAGGGCGGTGCCATGTGCCGTCGAGCGCGACGATGCGCGCGATCAGCCGGTCCGCCGGCGCGGGGAGCGCGGCGATCGGCGCGGCCGGCATCTCGCGCGGATCGGCGATCGACCAGTGGCCCCGATCGTATTTCGCATAGCCCGGCACGGTCCTGCTAGGTTCCGACCAGTCAAGGACGCCATAATGCCCCTGCGTCGAGTAGCCGGTACGACTCTCTGCGTTCAAACAGACCGGGCGCGGATCGGCGACCGCAGAGGCCCCGTTCTTGTTGCCGCCGATCACTGCCTTGGTGGCATGGTCCCAGCCTTCGACGCGCCAGCAACCGTGAAGCTTCGACGCATCCGGCCCGCCACGCGGATCTGCGACGGCGGTATCGCGGCTGGACGTAACCGCGACGGCCGGCTCATCGAACCGAGCAATCCGATAGACGTTCGAGTGAGCAACGCGGCCAAGGCGCGGATCAGCCACGGAGTTGGGGCCGCCGCCCGGCGCCGCCTGCGCCGTGACCGTGCCAGCGTGCTCCTGCCATGCGCGAACACCATACTGCGCGAAGCTCTGATTGGCCTGCTGTGGTCGAGGATCGGCGACGCTGTGCGGCCCGTTCGATGGGCGTGTTGCTCCCGCAACGACGCCGGTTGGCTGGTCCCACGCGCGGACTCCGAGCGAGCCATGGTGGCGACCATCCTCACGAGGGTCCGCAACGCTGTAGGCGCCGTTCGTGCATCCACTGCGGCCTGGAACTACACCTGATGGGCGGTCCCATCGACGCACCCCAAGCACGTCGGCCTGCCACGCGGCATCCGCCGGCCTTGGGTCGGCAACAGAGAACCGACCCTGCGCTGGTGAACGCTGACCTGTCAGCGTCGGCGCAGTTTCACCCCAGCCGAGCACGCCGAGCTGGTTATCGCGCAGCCCGCGGTCGGGAACGATGCCGAAATCGGCAAGCACACCATCCTCGACCCGCAGGCGGTTCAACGACCGCCAATCCTGCCCGGCCTCCACGAAGGCCAGGCGGACCCAAGTCTTCCACTGGAGCATCGGCACGCGGTGCATCGGCCCGGCGGCCTCGGCCCCAGGCAGCGGCAATTGCCCGATGACCTCGCCCACGCCGCGCAGGCGCGACCTCTTGGGCTGGTAGAGGAAAGGCGGCACCTTTTCCGAATGGCGCGCAACAAGGAGGAAGCGCTTGCGGCTCTGCGCGAGGCCGCCGATCTCGCCGCAATCGTGCGTGGTCTCGGCGAAGACGTAGCCATAGGCGCGGAGCAAGCTCTTGATCTGCTCGAGCAAGGCTCGGCCGCGCGTGGCGATGCGCGGGACATTCTCGAAGAGGATGACCGCGATCGGATCGTTCTTGTAGGCTTCGAGGGTGAGCCAGATCCCGCGGAGCGTCAGGCGGTTCAGTGCCTGATATTTGGCGGTGCCGCTCGCCGCAGCCGACAGCAGCCCCGAAAAACCCTTGCAGGGCGCCGACAGGAACATGACGTCCAGCTTCGGGCCGAAGGTAGCGGATATGTCCGCTGGCACGGCTTCGCGCCAGCCCGCGTGCGGCGCGCGGCCGAAGAACGCGGTGTATTGTTCGACGTCAAACAGATCCATGACCGTGCCGCGGGTGCCGGTGATCCGCTCGAAATTGCGGATCGCGCCAGCGTCGACATCGATCCCGCCTGCGCATTCGAAGCGTGCGGCAACGTGGCCGATGCGCGGGTTCGCATCGTTGAAGCCCTTGGCGCCCGCGCCGACGCCGCAGAACATATGAGCGACGCGGAAGACGCGCTCGGTGGTGGTGCGCTGGAGCATCAGCCTTCGACCTTGACGCTGAAGGGATGGACAATGATCGCATGTCGATCGCCGTCGAGGACGACGTGCGCGTAGGCGGTCGAAGGGCGGCCCGGATGGATGACCGTGCCGGCTCGACCTTCCAGATCTCGGCCTTCGCCGGTGATCGTCACGCGTATTCCGTGGTGCAGATCGCGATCGTAGTTGCGCCGGACATATTCGTACGGGTCCCCTGGCGGGGTTGCATCGATGCGCTTCGCTTTCGCCATCCCAAGCCACTGGCGGAACGTCAGGTCCCAGATATCCGACAGATCGAGGTAGGCGCCGTACATCGCCGCGCTTCGCGATCGTGCCGCCAGCACCCGCGCTCCGCCTTCAAAGCTCACCTCGAACAAGGGCCATGGCGCGCTCATTCGACCATGCCCCACGCATCGTCGCAGTCGTCGCAAAGATCGTCGCCGAGGCTCGCGACGGGATCACCGCAGCAGCGACAGGCAACGATATCGACCGGCCGCCACGCGAGGACATTGTGCCATGCGACGCTGCTGGCGTACCGACATGGCTGCAGCTCGGCCTGAAGCGTGACGGTCTCGACGCGGAGCTGGCCGTCACAATCGGGGGTGGCAAATGGATCGACCCGTCGAAACGCTCGCGCATCCAGATAGGTTTGGAGCGGCCACACGATGCCATCGGCCTGGATCATGAGGATCGTCATGCCGGCACCTGCTGTTCGAAGATGCGCTGCTCGACCCAGCTCCGACGATGGGTCGGCTGCTCGAAGCGGGTGGCGATGCCGATCTCACGACGCCAACGGCTCAACACCGCGTTGGTGCAGCCGTAATGGGCCTCTGCCTGCGCAACAGACATCCGGCTGAGCACGTCGCGCAAATCTGCCGGCCGTGCGCGTCGGCGATGCGCCTTGCCAGGCTGCGCCACCGGCTTCTCACGCCGCCAGCGCGCCATGACCTTCGGCGAGACCGCATAATGGACGCGAAGCCATTCCGAGGTGCGCCCCGGCGCGACGAGGCCCCAATCGGTTGGCAAGGGGCGGTGCGCCCGCCGGACCGGCTTGAAGCCACGCTGCCGCAGCGCGTAGATCGTCGAGGTGCTTGCGCCCGTTAGTTCCGCGATCGTGCGATCGTCGTGAACACGCGCCAGCCGTTCGATCCGGGCGCACTGCTCAGCGGTAAGGAAGGTGCCGGGCATCACCGCATCCCCAGCGCTTGCATGTAGACTTCAAGGATCGCTTCCTCTTCCTGGAACTCCTCACGCTTCTTTTTCCTGATCGCGAGCAGGCGACGGATCGCTTTGGGGTCGTACCCACGGCCCTTTGCCTCAGCGAAAACATCCTTGATGTCGTCGCTGATTCCCTTTTTCTCTTCCTCCAGCCGCTCGGCCCGCTCGATCAGGAGACGCAGCTCATCCGCGGCGACATGGCCGCCATTGAGCTGCTGTTCGGTGTGGTTGCTCGGTTCGGTCATCATCGGGCCTCGTTGGTGCGAAAGAGAATGCTGTGAGCGCCAGTGGCGCATCCGGTAGAGAGTGGCTCGACCGGCTGTTGCCGGCATCGCGGCGGGTCAGAACATCGGTGGCGGACGGCGTGGGACGGGCAGCAGATCGCTTGCGAGGGCGAGCACGGCGAAGCCGGCGTCGAAGCGGATCGTCGCGTGCGTACGGCGCACCGCCAGCACGTCGCATTGCTTGCCACGCAGTTGCCCCGCGCCCTGGTAAAGCGCGCGATCACCGGCAGCGACGCTGGCCGCTTCCATGTCACCGGTGCACCGATGCCATCGGCAGGCGAGCGGGATCGGGATGGCCGCAGGCGAGCCGCGCGATCCGCCGCCACTGCGGCAGGACGGAACCGACGATCGTCACGGTTGCGGTGACGCCTGCGCCGGTGAGCAGCGCAGCGCCGATCGTGTGGAGGATCGGGGCAACCATCAGCGGTTGACCAGCCGGGCAGCCAAGATGGCGACCATGATCGGCGCCGCGCAAATCAATACGAGCGCGACGAGCGCGACACGCGCGAGCCGGGCGGCACCGGGAGCCGTGCTGGCGGGCGCCTTCACTGGGCGCGTTCCAGCGCCGCGCCGATGCAGCGCGTGCAGGATGCGTCGGTCGACCAGGCACAAGGCTCGCCGCCCTCATCGCGCGCGTCCCAATCGCTGCAGCCGCAGGAGCGACAGATCCGCGGATGCCGATCGGCCGGTTCGTCCGCGAGTTGGTAATACACGTCCACGTCGAAGGCGAAGACGGTGCGCAGCCGTTCCAGCGACGCGCGGTAGCGCGCTCTCGCGCCTGGCGTTTCCAGCACGGAGATCAGATCAAGCGCCGGCCAGACCTCTGCCGACGTGCGCGCCATCATCGCTGCGGTTTCGCGGATCGTCAAGCCTGCAGCTTCGCGGCAGAGGCGGAGGTACGCGGCCGGGGTAAGCGGTGGCAAAGCTATGCCAGGCACGATCTCGCGCCGGGCAGCGGCGAACGTGCGGGGAAAAACGTGCATCATGGAGTGGACCTTTCCAGACAAGGGGGTGGCGTTGCCGGAAGCGGGAGCTTTCGGCCGGGATCAGGATGGGAAACGGGGTGCGGCGCCGGGCCGCGGGGATCAGGTGACGGTCATGATGGCGGCGAGGGCAGCGCCCAGGCCTTGATCGTTTGCCGGGTTCGGGTGATCGTCATTCGCCGGCTTGGCTGGCCAACGCCCAAAAGGGATGCGGACCGCCGGGTTGGGCGTGGCGCTCTGGTGGACGATCCGGATGACCGAGAGCTGCGAGACGAACTGGCAGCCGCAATCTGTGTTTTCGCAGACCATGCGCAGCTCGCGCACGGTGTCGGTGACGGCCTCGCTTGACCGAACGATCGATCGTGTGCCGCAATGCGGACAGGCGATGGACGGCAGGCGAGGTGCGGTAGGCTTTTTCATCTTCACTGGTGGGATCCCCCCGCTTTCCCCGCGACCGATCCCGTGACGGCCGGAAGGAAACTGCTGATGCGGCGCACGAGGCCGCGAATTTTGGTCTCGGCCTGCTCGGCCTCAGCGAGCGCCCGGAGCGCGTCGCGTGGGCTGGCGCCCGGCTGGGCGAGCACGAGGCTGAAGGCGACGGCTTCGCCGGTCTCGCGCGACACGTCGGCGCAATCGGCGATCAGTGCCGTCTGGCACGCCGTGGCGGCGGCGAGCTGCTGCTCGACCTGATGCGCGAACGCTTCGAGGAAAGGCGACCCGTCGCCTCCAGCCGCGCGGTAGGCGACCTCCAGATTGCGTGCGGTGTCGATCGGCGCAGACGTGGGATGATCGGGGTCTGACCAATTGCGCAGGCAGCGGTTGTTCCGGCGCGCGATGCGGGCGACTTCCTCCCAGCCGAGCAGGCTAGTGATCCGCATCATGGCGTCTGCCGACGTGAGAGGGATGCGCATCTTCGTCATGCGCGCAGGCCTAATTGCGTTGTCGTCGGCTGATCGCAATCGACCACCATCGGCACCGTGCGGCATTGATGCGGTGCGGATACATCGACTGGAGGACGGCCTATGCTTATCAGCGCACAGCACGCATCGTGAGGGATGATGCGATCAGGCCAGTTGGCGGGAACGCGGAACCACTCGGCAAAACGATCGAGCGTCTGCACGGAGAACGTCTTGCCGGCCCGGAGCCGTTGAAAGAACGCGCCGCTGCTGACGACGATCGTCGCAACGCGCGAGAGCGACTTGCCGCCATGATCGGCGTACGCGCGCTCGTAAGCGTCGGCCACCGTTCCCAATGCGTTCTCATATGCGTTGCTCATGACGCAGCTTGTGCGTCAAGAAAACACCACCTGTCAACACCTCCTTACCGCTCGCGGGTGGTTTCTCTGTGGTGCATAGGTGACGCATGAACGCGCCAGAAATTCTGAAGGAGCGGATTTCCGCCAAGCTCGCCGAGCTGAACGTCACTGCGCGTGAAATCTCGCTCGCCGCTGTTGGACAGCCTGATGCGATTCGGAACATCATCAAGAAGGGGTCCATGCCGGGGATCGATCGGCTGGACGCTATTGCGGAGCACCTGAGCACGACCGCCGATTGGCTGCTCGGACGCGAGTCGGCGATCGAACGAACTGGAGGCGGAGGAGATACGCTTCCACTCGCAACGTTGCGGCGCCTTCCGAAAACGCTGCCGATCTATGGCAGCGCCCTCGGGGCTGATATAGAATACGACGATGAGCACGGAGTCGTTGTGAAGGTCGAGCAGACCGAGGTGCATATGGCAGAGCCCATCGATTACATGGCTCGGCCAACCGGCATCGCAGGGCGCTCAGACATGTACGTCGTTGTCGTATCCGGGCATTCGATGGAGCCGCGGTTCGATAGCGGCCGTCGCTATCTCATAGATCCCAGGCGGACGCCTGTTGTCGGGGATGACGTGGTGGTGCAACTGCGCGCCGCGATTTTCGATGGCGAGGAGGTTACACACGTTCTGATCAAGCAACTGGTTCGACGGAAGCCCGGTGCAGTCGTGTTGAGGCAGTTTAATCCCCACACCATTTTCGAAGTGCCGAACGAGCAAGTTTCCGCGGTACATCGCGTGATGCCTTGGGATGAGGCCCTCGGTTTTTGATGAGCGCGGGGGTGCAGGCGCGACGCATTACATCGAAAACTGATGCCATCGGAGCTATGACGTCGGTGAGATTGGCGGCATTGTCGCGCGTTGAGTAACGTGACAATTTCGGGGCCGATCAGCATGATTGTGCCGAACGCATAAGGGGGATGTCGATGAGCACTGCCGAGGAACTGGCCAAGCTGGCGCAACTGCGCGATCAGGGCGTGCTCACCGAAGATGAATTCCAGCAGCAGAAAGCCGCGGTGCTGCGTGGCGACCATCCTGCGACGCCGGCCGCCGTAGCGCCGGCGCCCGGCAAGCGCAGCATGGGCAAGGGATGCTTGGTGCTCCTCGGCATCCTGATCGTTCTGGGCGTCATCGGCGCCATTATTGGCGGTGGATCGCATGGCGGCACCGCTGCCAAAGAAACGGCAGCGGCCGAAGCGCCGATAGCCGTCACAGCGACAGAGCTGTTCAACGCGTATCAGGCGAACGAAGCAGCGGCGCAGGAGCGCTATGGCAAGCATCCGTTGCTGGTGAGTGGCAAGATCGCGTCGATCGATCTCGACATCGTCGATAATCCCGTCGTGCAACTTCGCACACCAAACGAATTCATGAGCGCGTCGGCTCGCCTCGGCGATAATTCGAAGGCCAAGGCAAGTAGCTTGAGCAAGGGTCAGTCGATCCAGCTGCTCTGCGCAAGCGTCAGCGAGGTCATTTCAGTACCACAGCTCAGCGATTGCGAAATCCAGTAGCTTCGTTGCGCGATTGGCCTCATTCGAGCGATTGTGACCCAACGCCCGTCCGATGGTGGGTCAGGCTGATCGAGGCGACCGTACTGGCGATGCTGCTCGGTGCGGCGGTTGGCGAGCTGATGTTCTCGATCGGTCAGGTGTTTTCCAGCTTAAGCGCGGTCTTGTAACCTCCGCTGTCAAGCCGATGGGTCACTTCGGTCAGCACCCAGGCCACCGCATCAATCGCCGCCTTGAACCCGCTGATGTTGGCTTTCTGCTCGGGGTAGATGTCGGCGCGGCCGAGCGCGAGGGTCCAATCCAGCGACACGGGTTCGCGATCGGCGCGGCCCTTGGCCGCCCGCGCCGCGGCGCGCGCATCGGCCTCGGTGGCGTAGGTGCGTGACAGCTTCTTCGCACCGTCCTCTTTGCCCACCGTGACGAACTGGCGGCGTGCGCCCTTGCGATCGTGCCACCCAGCGCTGACACCCTCGGCCGCTTCCCGCTTTGCAACGCGGTAGGTGTGCGTATCTCCCTCGCGGCGCGCGAGGGCCAGCGCGGGCAGGGGCTTGCCGCTCGCATTGGTGCCGGCGCCGATCGGCGCGAGGATCAGCGCGCCGCCCTTGATTGTGGCGACCGCATCGTGCTCGCGGCCGAGGCGACGAAGCAACGCCATGTCGCTCTCCCGGCTCTGGTGCTGTCCATCGACCGCAATGCCAGCGAGAGTCGCCGCGCAACGCGGTGTGAGCTTCTGCCGGCCGGCGATCTCGTTGACGATCGCGCCTAGCGTGGTGCCGTGCCAGCTCTGCTCGCGGCGCACCTTCAGCGCACCGGTGAAATCGGCCGAGCGCGCGCGGATCGTCACCTGATCGGGCGGGCCGGCATGCTGCACCTCGTCGACGGTGAAGCTGCCCTTCTCCACGAGGCCCACCGTGACGTCGCTGCCCTGTTTCCAGCCGAGCTGGAGCTTCAGAACCGCGCCGATCGCCGGCAGCGCAAGCAGCCCATCGGTGTCGTCGAGCACGATATCGAGCTGATCGGCTTCGCCGCCTCGCTTTTCCGAAAGCGTCAGCGACACGAGGCGCGGGCGAACCTTGGCCGTGATGTCCGCGAGCGTCGCGGTTTCGTCGTACAGCGTGCCGCGCAGATCCTGCCCGGCGAGCGTCAGGCGAAAGTCGTGGATGTTGGCGATCGTCACGCTGCGACGCTCGTGGGATCGTCGACGCGCAGCAGCTCGATCCCGAAGCTGATCTGGCGCGCCGTGCCGTCGGGCAGGAAAACGCTCTGGCGTTCGTCGATGCCGGTGATGACGAAGGCGCCGAGTACGCGGCCGGTGCCGTCGACTAACGCCCAGGCCTCGCCCTTGTCGGCCATGACGCGGAGCTGATCGAGCGATGCCGGGCCGTCGCTCAGTTCGGCCATGGCTCGGCCGGAGAGCGCGATCTTGTCGTCACCGGGGCCGACATACTGCACCGCGTCGCGGACGCCGACGCGCGTGCCGCGCGCATGCTGCCAATCCATGCGGCGTTGCAGCTCGTCATGGGCGAGCGTCGGGATGTCGAAACAGAAGAGTCCGAGGGCCAAGAGCATCGGCGTCACTCCCAATCCGGAGTATCGGCATAGGCCGATCGACCAGCCGCAGCCTTCTTGCGCTCCTGGTCGGCGTGCCAGCGCTCGAACTTGGCGAAGAGCATCTGCTCGTCCATCCCGGCAGACGGGTGGAAATGGACCTCGTAATGGTTAGCAGGTCCGGGTGCACCGGCTGCGCGACCGGCCGGCGCGGAGGCGGCGTGCGCCGCCCCGGCAATCGAGCCGACTGCGGCGCCAGCGGCAATCGCGCCCTGGACGCGGCGCGACAGGCGCTCGATGCGGCGCACCGGCCCATCTTCGCCGCCCGCGATGCCATTCGCCAGCCCTTCCATCATGAAGCCGCCGAAACCATGGAAGACCCGGCTGGGCGAATGAATGCCGAGTGCTTGCCGAAACCACAGCGCCGTTGATCCGGCAGCTTTTAAAACTGTTGCCTTCAGTGCGTTGAGCTGATCCTTGATTCCGCCAATGAGTCCCTGAATCAGCATACGTCCGACATCACTCAGCTTTGATGGCATGCTTCCACCGAGCCAATTCACGAGCATTGCGAAAGCACGATAGATGCCGCCGAACAGATTGAAATCGACGATCATCGCGGCAATGCCGGAGAGTCCTCCTTGCGCATCATGTTTGAGTTCATTCCAAATGCCCGAGAACCAGCCGATGATTGGCCCCCAATTGCTGTAGATCAGGTACACCGCTGCCGCGAGCAGACCAATCCCGACCACTACTGCCGCTGCAATGCCGATGATCGGGAGCATGCCGACTTCGAAGAACGTCGCGACGGCGGAAACGGCCGCGAACGGCCCGATGATGGCGGCGAGGGCGATGCCGAGTGCGCCCAGAACGGTGAGCATGGCGGCGATCACTGCCACACTGACGATCATCGCCTGCGTGAGCTTGGGGTGCGCGGACGCGAAGGTGTTGAAGCGATCGAACAGCGCGCCGAGCTTGTCGGCCGCGAGATTGATCGTGGGCAGCAGGCGAGTGCCGATCGTGATCTTGAGCGCCGTGAAGCGATTGTCTGCCAGCTTCAGCTGGTTTGAACTTGTCGCCAGTCGCCGATCGTATTCCCGTTGCACCTGGCCGCCGTAAACCGAGGCATCGCTGACAAGGTCGAAGCGCGCCTTCAGCTGATCGAGGCCCGTGAGCATTGCGGCGATCGGCGCGACGGATTCGCGACCGAACATGTTCGTAAGGGTCGCGGTCTGCTGCACCTTCGGCAATCGTGCAACGCGATCGAACACGTCGAGGATCGTGGCGCCGGCGTTGGCCTGCATGCCCTTTGCAATCGCGACCGCGTCAACGCCGATCGCCTTGTACCCCATCAGCAGCCGCTTTCGAGCTGACGAGCCCATGTTGAGCTGCAGCATCAGATTCTTGATACCTGTCGCGGCGATTTCCGGCGCGACATGAAGCGAGCTAAGCCGCGAAGCGAGCGCTGCCACCTGGGGCGAGGACACCCCAGCGACCTTGCCCAGCGACCCGATGCTCTCGATCACCTGCGCGATCTCGGGGCCCTTGCCGCCGAACTTGGCGTTCAGCGCGTTGACTTGGTCGCCCAGCTCCTTCAGCTTCGGCAGTGGAGCCTGAAACGCCTCGCGCCATGCCATCATGGTCGTGCCGGCCTCGTCCGCGGTCATGCCGAACGCAGTGCCCATCTTGGCCGCCTGGGTTGCAAAGTCGACGAGCTGGCGCCGCTGGTCCTTCATGCCGTGACCGACGCCTGCGGCCGCCGCATCCTCGGTAATCCCGGCGAGTTCGACGGCGGTGAGCGGAATCGTGCGGGTCATTTGCTGGATGTCCGCCGCCATCTTCCCGATTTCGATCGCCGACATGCCCGACACTTTGCGGACGCCGGCCATCTTGTCCTCAAGGTTCATCGCATCCTTGGCCACGGACGCCACAACGGTGCCCGATCCCACGCCGACTGCGAGCGCGGAGGCACCACCAGCGGCAAGGCTGCCCGCCAGCTCCTGGCCCTTGCCGAATTGCCCTTTGGCGGCGCTGAAACGCCGGCTTCGGGATTGAAGCTGCTCCAGCCGTTCGGTCTGCTCGCGCAGCTCCGCGTTGGTGTGGCGCGCATCGGCCGCTAGAGCCTGCTCGGCCGCGGCGAGGTGACGGGTCGAGACCCCGGCTTCGGTGAGGCGGCTCCTGATCGTGGTAAGCTCGCGCGACTCCGCTTGGTGCTGGCGGGTGAGCTGCTCGGCCTCCCGCTTCGCTCCGGCAAACTCCCGTGCCATTGCCCGCGTCGGCGCCTCGGTGGCGGCGAGATCGCGGCCAAGCTGGGTGGCGCGTTGTCGCGCGGCCTCCATCGCCTCTGTGGTGGTGGCGAGCCCGCTCTTCAGCTTGCGGAAGGCGTCCACATCGCCCTGCACGCGCTCGATCTCGCGAAGGCGGTCGCGGGTGGCCTTCAGCGCCGTCGACGCGCGCCCGGCGCCGCCGGCGATGTCCTTCAGCGGCTTGGTGACGCGGTCGGCCGCTTCGAGCAGCATGCGGATGCGCAGGTCGCGGTCGGCCATGGTTTCAGTCCTCGGGGTTGTGGCGCGCCGCGGCGCGGGCGCGCCACTGCATCAGCTCGGCCGGGTCCATCCGGTCCATCGTCTCAGGGCTCCAGCCGAATACGAGCGCGAGATCGGCCATCGCGTCGTCGATCAGCTGTGGGAGACCGCCGCCTTCGCTGCTCGCGGAAGCAAAAAATCCAGTACCTCGCCGCCGAACTGCATCAGATCGGCGGCGCCTAGGCGCGCCCCCTTCTGGATAACGGGCATCGTAATGCGCGGCGCGAGCTGTTCGAGCTGCACGACATCCATCTGGGACAGGCCCATAAGGTTCAGACCGCGCAGCGAGCCGGAATCGGGCTTGCGGACGCTGATCCGCGTGCCGGCCGGCAACAGTTCGGTGTTGCCGAGCATCACGGGTTCGTCGAGGGTGAAGCCCGGAGCTTCGGGAGCATCGGCGGTGGTGTTGGCGGCGTCGATCATGGTGGTGGCCTTCTGGGTTTCGGCCTGCGCCTCCGCGCGCCACTGGCGCGGAGTGCAGGCCTCGGTCGGATTGTGGTTGCGCGGGGCTCGCGCGGGCACCGGGGTGCCGTGGCCGGGCATCAGATACCCAGCGCGTCACGGATCTCGGCGAGACGATCGACACCGCCCACGACGAACACCATGCCGAGCTGATCGATCTCGATCTCGACGACACCGTTCCAGGTGAGCTGGTAATAGGCGATGGCGGTTTTCACCTTGAACTCGCCGGCATCGCCCACCTTCTGCTCGCCCATATCGATCTCTTCGTGGCGCCCGCGGATCACGATCTCGATCGCGTCCACCTCGCCGCTGTCGTCATGCTGGTAGGCGCCGACAAAGCGAAGCTGGACGCCCGTCACGTCGGTGACGCCGTATTGGCGCAGCACGTCTCGCATGGGGCCACCGCAGGACCATTCGGCTTCCAGCCCTTCGCTGCCCATGTCGATCTTGACCGGGCCGTCCATGCCGCCCCCGCGCCATTCTTCCATTTTGCGCGCGAGTTTGGGGGCGGTGAACGACGCGACTTCGCCGAGATAGGCGTTGCCGGTGTTGAAAAGCATGAGGTTCTTGAGCTTGCGGGGCAGGGCCATCGGGGGTCTCCGGGAGAGTGGTCGGGTCAGGCGAGCGGGGCGGCTCAGCTATTGGCGGCGGCGAGTGCGCCGAAATCGGCCAGGAATTCGTCCGTGATCTCCTGATCGAGATCGAGGCGCTCCAGCGGCGGGACGGGCGTGTAGCGATACGAGATCGTCAGCCTTCCTTGCTTGAGCGTATCGGTCGTGTTCTTGGCCGGATCGAACCATGCGGTGGCGCCGAGCACGCGGCCGGCGCGCACGAGGCGGCGGAACAGCTCGTTGATCTCCTCGACGATGTCGCGCGCGAGGCTGGGGCGCAGCGGCTTGTCGAGATATGGCGTCAGGCCCAGCGCCATCGTGTCGGCGAGCACCTGCGCGGTGCGGCAGGCGCTCTCGAAAGTGAAGTCGCTCGACGGATCGGCGCAGGTGCGGTTGCCCCAGAAGCGGATTGCGCCGTTCAGCCGCACGAGCGTCACCACTTGAGCGGCGTTCAGCGTGTTGGCGTCGCAATCGGCGTCCTGCACGTCGAAGGAAAGCGGGTGCGATATGCCGGTGACGCTCGCCAGCGGCACGTTCGATAGCGTCTTGTGGAACCCCTGATCCTGATCGATCGCGGCGCGTAGGCCGAGCGCATGCGCCGCAGCCGGCGTCGTGCCCGGCGTACCGAGCACGTCGACGGGCTCGACCACGTCGGGCCAAATTAGCGTCAGCTCGCGCTGGGTGAACTTGGCGCGGTAGGTGGCCACGTCGCCGATCGCCGCGCCGATCGCGGCACAATACGCCCGGCCGCGCAGCTTGGCGGCGACGGTGGCGAGCTGCGTGGTGGCGGCCTCGCTCTCCAGCCCCGGCACGCCGAGGATGCGCGGGCGGACGCCGAGCGTCGCATAGGCGCCGAGCAACGCCTGCATGCCGGTCTTGTGGCCCCCGGCGTCCGTGCCGATCAGCGCCAGCTCCGTGGCATCTTCATCGGCGCCCGGCGCCACCCGCACGACCACGACAGGCGCACGGACCTGCTCGGAGATGGCGGTCAACGCCGCCTTCAGCGTGCCGGTCGCGCCGACGACGCTGATCGCAGCCTGAAGGTCGGTGATCAGCACGGGCGTGTCGAGCGGGAACGCGGCCTCGTCGGCGAGCGGCGCTGTGCCGACGAGGCCGATGATGGCGGTGGCGATCGTCGCGAGCGTGATGCTGTTACCGGAGCTTTCGGTAACGCGAATGCCGTGGAGATAGTCGGCCATGGTCGGTCCTTTCAGGCGGTGAGCGCGCTGGTCGCGCGAACGGGGATGGCGAGATCGATTTGCGCGGCGGTGCCGGCGGCATCGGTGCGGGTGCCGGTGATGCGCAGCAGGAAGGCGCCGGTTACGGCGGTGCGCTCCAGCGCCACGCGCGAGATGCGCGCCCGGCTCTCCTGGCGCATGATGGCAAGCGCGGTGGCGGCGAAGACGCGCAGACGGCCCAAGCCGTTCATGGGCTGATCGAGCAGCTCGGGAAGCTGACTGCCATAGTCGCGGCGTCCCACCCGGCTGCCGAGCGGCGTGCCGAGGATGTCGCCGATCGACTGCGCGAGGTGGTCGGCGCCGGCGAGCGGCTTGCCGGTCGTGCGGTCCATGCCGATCACGCGACTGGTTTCCCGGAGAGGGCGGTGCCCGCCTGCACCTTGTCGTGAACGTGATGCTGGAGGCTGACGGTGTTCGCGGTCACGTCGGCATCGCTGTGGATCGCGTCCGTCGCATAGACGTGCCCGTCGATCGTCAGGCCGCCTTTGATCTCGACGTCGCACTCGAAGACGATGCCGCCGGGCGCTGCAACGCGCGCGGTGCCGCCTGCGGGTAGCACGACGGTGAGGACATGCCGTTCCGGATCATAGCCGATCGACGCGCCGTCTGCGAAGACGATGACGGTGGAGCCATCGCTTGCGGCATGAGGGTTGGCATCGCTGCTAAGGCTGCCGGCGATCAGGCCAGCGGCAGTGTCACCTTCGGGGCAGAGCACGAGGACCTGTTCGCCGACGCTCGGAGGAGACCATACACGGGTCGCACCGACGCGCGGGGCGACCCACGGTATATCGCCGGTGAGCAGATCGCCGATGGCGACGCGCGCCGTGGCCTGCGTCTGATCGACGGACTGCACGACGCCGATGCGCGCGAGATCGCCCACGAGGCGCTGGATATCGGCAGGATCGGCCATGCCGCGACCATGACGCCGCGATCTCGCATCTGCGCGGGCAGCACCTTGTAGAAACGCTTTCTACAAGGTGCTGCCCGCGCTCACCTCATCCACACTATCTGCGGCGTTCAGCAGCTCGGTCGCTTTCGCCAAGACGTTGTGCCCGGCAAAGTTGGGCAGGAACCCGGCCCCAGCGGCGACCATCGGCGAGATGCCGTATTCGATTCCGTCCGGCGCAACCCGCGCCCAAATGCCATTGATCCGGTTGAGCAGCCGCAGAGCGTCGTCTTGCGCGATGGCTTTAGTCCGATAGAAGAGCGACCCTTCCATGTTCGGCATGATGTCGGCCATACTATGCTACCCTGCTAAGAGCCCGGATAGTGGTATTGAAGTACCACTGCCCAGATTTGACATTGATCGTTTGTGCTTGAGCATCGTTAGGCGCATCTGGGAAAAGCATAAGAGGCTGATTAAGCGTCCACCTGTTGGGATCGCTAGGATGGTTTTGACCATTGATTGTCGCGAATGCGGTTGGTCCGTGGCATAAAGACATTTGTGATGCGCTTATCATCCGCCAGTTTAGCTCGCTCGGGAAAACGGTCGGGTCTCCCCACTCCATCCACTTGCCGCCAGCTAAGCCGTCTCCAAAACCCGCATATTGATTTGGGTTTAGGGGATTGCGAGTGACGAGGCCCTTCCGGGAAATCAAAGTTCCGCTGCCATCCGTCGACAGATAACATCCGTTGCCGATCACGCCTGCACCTTGCGTGCCCATGATCAGCATCGATCCGCCCTGGATGATGCCTGGCCCCTGATTGCTCTCGGTGTAGATGCCAGTCGCGAGAGGCGGGCCGGCGAACATGAACGGGCCGCCCGGTGCGTAGTTGGTCGCGCCCTGCTGCCATACTGGATAAGCGCCGTTGGCGCCTTGATAAACCAGTAGCCAGTACGTTTGATCGGTAAGCGAGGGGGCATGCGCGCCCAGATCGGCCGACGTTGCGTAGGGGGCAGGCACGAAGAAGTAGTAACTGTTGCCGATGATGTAGTTGATGCCGGCGAAGGTGCCGTTGCCACGATACTGATACGTGCCGCAATCCGACATCTGTATGTTGCCGTAGATGCAGGACAGAAAGCTGTTGCCGCGAACGCCAAACCCATTGCATCCGGAGACATCGATATCCCGAGCGGAACCCGCATTGGAGTCGGCATAGTCGACATTCAGGCCGTGTCCGTTGGCGCTGTCGAGGCGGCAGTTGTGGACGCTCCAGGCGTTGGCGTTTCCTTCGGTCGTACCGCCGGAGCCGGTGCCGACGGCAACGCTGACGCTTCCCCCGAAATAGTTGATGACGTTCTGTCCAAACTCGGCACGCGCGCGCATGCGGAGACCAACGGTTCCGGGTGTGGTCCCACCGACCAGCTTCAGACCGAGGATGCGTGACCCATCTCCGCCAAGGATGCCGGGCTTATTCGCGCGAGGTCCGGTATTCGAGCGGTGGATGACAATGCCGTCGATGCCATCGGCAACGTTGATGATGGACTTTGACTGGTCCGCACCGGCGCGCCCGGTGCCGGTGCCACGCAGCGTAACGGCGTTCTCGATGTTGATCGTTTTGTCGAGGAAGAAGCCCGGATCGTTGCCGGTGGTGGGGAACACCAGATCGTTAACCCCACGATCGGTTGCCCAGTCGATCGCCTCCGCAATGATGTCAGATTGCGGCGAGCCATCAGGCCGCGCACCGAACTCGGTGATGAGAGGCGAACCCTTCACGCGAGCGAAGTAACGGCCGTCTGCCGACTGGAAGGTCGATCGAGCGTATTTCGCAAGCGTGGTTGCGTCGGCTCCCGCTGCTGCCGTGTAGGGCGCCTCACCGATGCCGCGGCCATCGTAGTCCGACACCCGAACCAAGGTCGTTGCGGCGTTGACGGTCTGGCCAGCGGCCTGCAACTTGGAACCGATCGCCATGACGTTGCCGCCCGGCTCACCCTTGTCGCCCTTGTACCAAGCGACCAGGAACGGGATTACCGCCTTGGCGAGGCCCGACAGCAACATGCGCTTGGCTCGACCGCCCGAAACGACGGGGATCGACTCGGTACCATCGGTGACGGTCAGCAGATCGAGTGCGGAGATCTTTGCCATGAGGTCAGCCTTCGGGCCAGAGCGGGAGGGTCATGACGTCGAGCGCGGCGAGGTCGTCCGCGTTCGCCTTGGCGATCGTCGTCTCGATACGATTGGAGGCGGCGCGGATCGCGTCGATCGCGGCGCGGCGCCGCAGCGCGGCCATCGTCACCTCGCGATCGTCATGTACGATGCCGAGGAGGTTCGCGACCGCTGCCAGTGCGATTGCCGCGTTGTCGTTCGACTGCCGTTCGATGGTGGCGACTGCGAGAATGCGGCGCCGCGCCTCGCGCTTCACCGCGCGCACCGCGCCTGCGCGCAGCTGGTCGAGCTTCGGCGCGGCGGACCTGGAGAGCGTCGGCCGGCCATTTGGCGCGGCGACAATGCTCCTGCCACTCGCCTGCCCAGCCAGGAGCCGCGCGTGCTCGCGCGCGGAGATCGGCACGGCATCGTCGGGCAGCGCATGGTGGATGTCGGCGTGGTAGAAGCTGGCGTTGGCCGCGCTGTAGTGGAAGCTCATATCGCCTGCCTCTCAGTTACCAATGACGAACAGCACGGGCGTGCTCGCGCTGCTGTCGGAGGGGTTGCCCGTGATTTGCCGCTGCACGACGCTGGAGCCGAGCGAGGGCTCGCCGATCGTCTGAAAGAAGGCGTCACCTGAGGAGGTGCTGGCGGCGAGGTTGGTGGTGACGAAGGCGCGCCACGCGTTGTTCGGGAACGCGATCGGATGCGTGATCGTCTGCGTGCCCTCACTGCCAGCAGCCTGAGAGCTTCCCGCCGTCCACTGGATGATGATGCCGCCGGGCAGGGTGAGAAAACCCGACTTCGCTGCGAGCTTCGGCAAGCTGGCGAGCCCCGCTGGCGTGACGGCGCTGGCGTCGTCGGTGCCGGCCGCGATCGTCGCTGCCGTGGCCTTCAGTATCGAAAGGGCAAGATCACCGGTGAGCGGTCCCCCGCCCGAAAGAAGGCCCGACGTGGCGACCTTGCGCGCTTGGGGCACCTTAGCTGCGATCGTGGTCAGGATCGTCGCAAGCGATGCCGGTGTGACCGCTGTGGTCGCATCAGTCCCTGCGGCGGCTTGATCGGCGGTTGCTGCGGTGACCGTCAGCACGCGGCTGGCTGTATGATCGCCGCCTCCGGAGACGAGGCCACCCCCGGTGATCGTCCGCGCGAGCAGCGCGCTGAGTGCCGTCGAAACGATGCCGGCGGCATTCTGGAGCGCCGTGATTGCGGTATTGATCGGCAACAGCATGGCGGCGAGCACCGCCGGCACGATCGCGCGCGTCGTGTCCGTTCCCCCTTGCGCCTGGGCAAGTGTCGCGAGCTGCACGACGCCGGCGGTGTCGCTCGTCGCGGGCGGGTTGAGGAAGTTCGCGTCGCCGAAGGTGATCGCGTTAATTGACGCGTCAGGAAAGCTGATGTCGAGCGCGACGAGGAAGGTGGTGAGCGCCGACTTTTGAAAAATGGGCGTGGCTTGGCCGTAGAAGGCGAACAGCGTGCCGTCGGCGAGATACAGGCCGACACCAACCGCCGAATAGATGTCGCTGCTATCGTCGCGGATCATCAGGTGAACGGTGTTGTCGCCGACCTTGGCGCCCGAGACGGTCTGTATGCGCTTGATCTCTCCAGGCATGACGGTGAGCGTCGGCGCCGAGATGAACGGCGTATTGGTGACGCCGATCGAGGTGACCTTCAGGTCGATACCTTGCCCGAGCTGGGCCGCGGTAAAGCGCGCGAACCCTGCCTCGGTCATGGTGAGCGTAATCGACGGCGTCATGCGAGATCCTCGAAAAAGGTGCCGAGGTCGTCCTGGAATGGCTCGCCATCCTCACTTTGGAGGCAGGGATCCCAGAAGGGCGACGTGTCGGACACGAGGGCGGCGCGTTCGCGCACGAAGCCGGCGAGCCGGGCGACACCGAAGATGCCGACCGCGGCACGCGCGCGGAGTGTTTGAGCAAGGATGAAGTGCTCGCGGAGCGGCTTCACGCGCGTCACGTCGCGGATGATCGCTTCGGCAAAGGCTGCGCTCGACCGCAGTCCGCCGGGCGCAACGCCCTCTGCGGTGACGAGATCGAGCTGGATCTCGAACGTGTGCGGCTGCGCGGGCGGCACCGCTTTGAACCATTCGATCACGCGCAGCAGTTCATCATAGCGCGCGAGCACCTCTTCCACCGAGGTGCGCGTGCCTTTGCGCCGGTGCTTGGCGATCGAGGTTGCTACGGCTTCGCGCTTGACCGCATCCGACCAGGCCGGATCCCAGAAATCGACGGAGAGCGACCATGCAAGCCAGGGCAGGATCGGTGCGGGGCACGTTGCGGGGTTCCACAGCTCGGCGGCCTGCGCGATGTCGATCGCGCCGACGCGCGCGGTCGCGCCTTCCAGCGCTCTTTCAAGCGGCGTGGCATTGGGAGGCAGAAGACTAGGCAGCATAGCCGGCGTGCGTGATCGTGATGGCCGCGGCGTTTGCTGCCTGGGTATCGTCGCACAGGATGTCGGCGAGAGGGCTCGCGAGGGTCACGTTCTCGACGCCGGCGACGACAAGCGCGGCCTCGATCCCAGCGGTCCGGTGGTTGCGGCCGAGCAGCCGGTTGGTGGCGAGATAGGCATCGATCGCGGCGCGAGCGGCCGCGAGGACGATCGTAACGTCAGGTCCGGAAAAGGTCGTGAGTGCGGCAGTCAGGTCGTAGTGGACGATCTGCGCGGACGCGGTCGTGACATGGTCACCAAGCGGCCGGATCGTGGGAGAGGCGACGATCGCGTTGACCGCCGCGACCAAATCATCGCTGGCGGTGCCGTCGCCCACGGCGGAGAGCACGGACACGAGCACTTCACCCGGCGCCGGCGACACCGCGCTGGCATCGGCAACGTCGCCGGACGCCGATTTGGCATGTGCGACATAGGCCAGCTCCGGGCCTGCGACCGAATAGGCTTCAGGTGCGAGGGTCACGCGCTGGCGCAACGAGTCGTCGCTCTCGTACACCACCGCGGCGCCAGTGCTCGCGTCGGCTGGCGTGATGATCAGGCGCGAGATGCCGAAGACCGCCGCGAGCTGGTCGAGGTTGGCGCCCGTGGCATAGGCGACGAACAGTTGTAGCGCGGCGTCCTGGAACGCTTGGCGGAGGAGCTGCTCGCGGTAAGCGCATGCCTCGACCACCTTCATGGCGGGATCGCTTTCCACGATCGCGGTAAAAGCCGGTAGCCGCGTTTGCAGGTCCGCCACGATCTGCCCCGCGATCGTATCGAGATCAAGCTGATCGACGATAACGGGAGCAGGCAAGCGCGAGAGATCGACGGTGCTGGAGCTGGCGGTCATGATGCCGCCCATGTCGTCGCGCGCTATGCCGGGTGGCTATGCCGCCACTTTGTAGAAAGGCTTTCTACAAGGTCGAGCAGCGCAGGGAGAGAGCAGCTCGTGCGCCGCGGCTGAGGTTGCTCGCCGGAGCCATTTTTCTGAACGCGGGCGTAGTGCGTCATACCCATCGACAGGCGAGCTGATACACGTTTTCGCACGACCGCAGGATAGCAGTTGCCGCAGTAGAAGACCTGTTTTCTCGAAACAAGAAGACATGATTTTAGTTTTGAGGTACTCGCTCAAGGAACATAACAATCCGATGCGATTGAGGTAGATACAGAATGCCACATCCAATTCCCATCAACGCGCGATCTCGTTCCTATCACCTTGCGGGCAGCGCGTTCGTGGCGACAGACGGCACGGCATTTTGGCTAACAACATGCGTTCATAACTTTACTAACATGATAGTGACACCAAATGACAATTCTCTTTTTGAAGGGTCCACGATCACAGTCGTTGGTTCAGGCCTAAAGATTGATCTGTATGACGATTCTCATCGGAAGCGTTACATCGTCGTGCCGTACGGATCAGATGGAACTCTTGTCGACGTACTCACCATCAAGCTCAACAATGCCGAAATGGCGCAGCTTGCGTCTTTCGGCGCCTACAATTTAGATGATGTGATTGCTCCCGCAGTTGATCAGGAAGTGATCGTGCATGGATTTCCGGGGCTACAGGAAACGCTGATCTCCGCTAGCACCTTGAGCGCCAAGGTCGTTGAGACAGTAGGCGTTTCCGTTAAACTCGATAGGCCTACCGCCAAAGGCTTTTCGGGTGGACCGATCACCTCAGGTGGCAAAATCTTGGGCGTCCTCCATGGAGATGTCGGTACAGACATTAACCCTATAAATGCCGTTGGCGTCTATCTTTCCGGCCAGTTGTTGGGCACAATATTTCGCTAGGCGTGTAACTTGCTTATCAACCCCTTTAGGGCGGAGATCACCTCCGCCGTGTTGACCTCAAATCGTCCCCGACTGAGCGCCCGGCACCCGCCCACGCGCCGTCAATTGCCCACTTTGACAGCTTTTCGAACCTGTTAAGATTGCTGGTTCAAAGATAGGGAATTAGACGAGCCGGCTAGACTCACTGCCGCCGGCGCTGCTACGTTGCTACTATGTTTTTAGATTATGGTCTGCTCGCCTCAGAGCGTGAAGTTGCCTATCTATTAGGCGTTAACATCATCTCGCTACGCTCTTACGCCGAGCGTTTTTCCGACGCGCTAGCCTTGGTTGATCTTCTCGATGAAAACCGGCAGGCATATGATTTCGGCTCGACGGAACATCGGCAATTCATAAAATGGAAGTTCATCGCGGTTGAAAGCGGGGTAATCGCTACGTACAACGCTTTCGAGTGTTTAAGCCAGATTGCAAAGTTGTATCCCAAATCCGATACAATCAGTAAATCGATGGACGAGAATAGTTTCAAGGCTGCTACTGAAACATTCGAGAATTTTTTTCCAAAAATGAACAAATCGGTTCGCACCGGTATCGCGCATGGGGCTCCAGCCCACGAGTCGATTGCAAGACATAGAAGCCACATGCCTCAGGGCGGGCCATTGATAATGAATACGCTGAACGATAGAACGATCCAGTCGACCCTTCATGGCGGTTTACTGTCGTTCACAATCGACGCCCGAAATAGTTCGGCCCTCAATTCCGTCGCTACGCTAACTGAGAAGGCATTTGAGGGAGCCCGTCAGTTCACCCTTCAATTCTCTTCGGTAAACCAATACGACAAAGAAAACCCTGTGATCATACCTGATCACTATCGCACAGGAACGTCTGCAGGCACGCTACCACTGGTCTGACACCGTGGCGGAGAAACCCTCCGCCACGGCCACTTGAAAAGGCCATTCTCGCAGGCGCAATACCCATTATGTTGCCCATCACTTTGCCTTGGGAGCAGCGGCATCCAGCAGCAGGTCTAGAGCGCGGTTGCGCTCGCCGCTCGTGAGCCCGAGGATGCCGCGTATCACATAGCGCACGGCTTTCGCCTTTGCGCTCGGCCGATCCATCAAGCCTTCCTGATGTACCCGCGCGATCTCGGCCGCGCGGCCGGTAAATCCGATCCATGCCTCGCGGTCCGTCGCATCAGCACGCAGGTTGCGCGCTTGCCGCAGCTTACGAAACATGACCGCATCCTTGATCCGCGCGCGTCGGCGCAGCTTGCCCGCGCTGGCGTTCTGCTCGCCGGGCTCGATCGGCAGCCATTTGGCGACCTTGTCCCAGAAAAAGCTGCGGATGCCACCAGCCTCAATGTCGAACCCGGTCATGAGGGGACCCTGTCTGACCCAGCTCTTCATATGCACAAGGCGGGGCTCGGCGACGCCTTTGGGGTAGAGGAACTTGACCGCATAGGCACCGGGCTTCAGCTCGGCCTTGGGACGCCGCTTGGCGAACGCGCCGCCGTCCGGATTCTGTTGGCGCCCGATCCGAGCAGACTGACTCCGCTGGATCTCGCGCGCCATGCGCCGCAGCAACTTGCGCCGGCCGGCGGGCTCCAATGAGCGGAGCGCGGCGCCGGCGAGCTGCTCGATCGGGGCGAAGTCGTTTTCGATCATGCCGGATCGACCGCGTCCGCGACGAGGTCGGCGAGCAGCCCGGTCCATGGCGCCAACGGATCCACGCCGTCGAATACGTCGGGAAACTTGGGTTCACACAGGGCGGTCACCTGCGTGCCGCCTGCCACGCGTTCGACGCGCACGCGCTCGGTCAATTCGATGTCGATCGAAACGTCGATCAGTTCGCCGTCGAGCAGATCGGCTTCGAAGCTGAAGGGCTCCTGCTTATCCTGCTGGAGCAGCTCGGGTTGGTTTTGCGCGATCCATGCGAGCAGCGGCACGAAGAGCTTATCGATGTCGCCGGCATAGTCCTGAACCACGACGTTCAGCGTGTAGCGATGCTCATAGGATAGCGATCCGGCGCGGGCGCCGATGCGGCCCTTGTCGACGAACAGCGACAGATTCTCGGGCTTGCTCGCCAGCGGCTCGACCGCCGCCAGCAGGTATTTGCGCAGGGTGTCGGGCTTCTTCATGGCCGCGCTCCAATTACGTCAGGGGTGCGTTGGGATCGCGATCCCAGCCCTTGGTGACCTTGTGGCCGTCCCACCATGCGTGGTGTGGCCCCCAGGTGATCGTCGCATCGATCGGCGGATCGCAGCCCAGCGGGATCTCGAAACAGCTCCAGCTACCGTCCGCTTTCTCCACGGTGACGCGACGTGACGGCTTGTTGGTGGCCGGGGCATTTGCCCCGACCGCCTCCAACACCTTGCCGGTGCCGCTCAGCCGAGCACCTTGATGCCGAACACCGCGAGCAGCGCCTTTGCGAGCTGCACGAGCGGCGTGGGCTTCAGATTGGCCACGACTTCCTCGACCACGAGGCCGGCGAACTTCTCCGCATCGACTTCGAGCGCGGCGAGACCGCCCTTGGTCGCGGCCTGGACGATCAGCGGGGTGATCGCAGCGACCACCGCGGCCTTCTTTTCCGCGCCCGACTGCTTGGTGTTTTCGAGAGCGGTGGCCGTGGAGATGGCCGCGTCGCCAACCGGGTTGCCGGGCTCGGCGGTCGCCGCGACGACGTGGCTCAGCGAGGCGGAGGCCGCGACGATCGCGGCGGTGGTGATGGTGAGGCCGAAGATTTTCATTTGGGGCATACCTTCTTGGTGGCGGATCAGCGGGTGCTGTCCGCATCCGGCGCCGGGGGGCGGGGATTGGTGGAAGCGGCAGCGAGCGCGGCACCGCCGGCGCCGAGCAGCATCGGCACGACGTCGGCCATGCTGGTCAGGTGATCGGCCCACACGGACTTGCCGAGGCCGCCGGCGACCGCGGCCAGCCCGATCCAGGTGGATCGCTCGCCAGCGCGGCGCTTGGCCCATGCCAGGGCGGCGGGGGCGGACGCGCGCACGCGCGCCGCGAGCTTGGAAAGCTGGAGCATAGCGCGATCCTTCAGGGTCATGGTTTGAGGCCGGCGAGGCACATGGCGCGCTCGGCATCCCGCCGGCGCACGAGCCCGCGCGCTACGCAGTAGAGCTTGCCGTTCGTCTTGCTGACCGTGCACGAGCCGCCGGGCACGGGCTTCGGCGCGCGGTAGCGGGTGATGTAGC
Organism: Sphingomonas sp. GC_Shp_6; assembly: GCF_026540835.1. Classification (NCBI taxonomy): domain Bacteria; kingdom Pseudomonadati; phylum Pseudomonadota; class Alphaproteobacteria; order Sphingomonadales; family Sphingomonadaceae; genus Sphingomonas; species Sphingomonas sp. GC_Shp_6. Next base: position 39,294 of record NZ_JALNUO010000020.1, read on the forward strand.
CGCTGAAGGCGGCGCAGCCCTCGCGCCACGCCCGGCGCGCGAACAGCGCGGCCATAGGCGAGCCCGCCCAGCGCCCGTCGCCGGCGTTGAACGCGAAGTCGCCCGCCGCCTGAAGCGCGCTCGGCTGTTCGGCGAGCGTCGGCGTCGCCTTCAGCACCGCCGAGACATGCGCGGTGAGATCGGCCTTCAGCCATGCGGCGCTCTGCGCCGGCGACACCGCGGCGTTGGGTTTGACGTCGGCGCCGGTGTGGCCGACGCCACCCGTCCAGACGCCCCCGAGATCCTGATAGGTGTGGGGCACGTCCCCCTCGGCCGCACGCGTGTGCGGCATTACCGCGAGCACCGCTGCGGCAACGAGCGCGAAGAACGCGCCGGGCACAATAGGGGGCTTGCCCTTGGGCGGATCGATCGTCCGCGAGCTGGTGCCGGCGCCGGTCACGCGCGATCTCCGCGCGGCGCGACGGTGCGGATCTCGCGGATCGAGTCCGCTAGGGTATCGAACCGCTCGTGGATGCTGCGATCGATCCGATCGAGGCCTTTCTCGACGTTGCCGATCGTCGTCTCCACCTTCACGATCCGCTCGATGTCGGCCGTGCGCAGACGCTCCAGCGAGTCGACACGCGCAATCGTGTTGCCGACCTTGTGGTTGACCTGGAGCAGATCGCGGTTCAGCTCGCGGGTGAAGCTTTTGTGGATCAGGGCGATGAGCGCCGCGATGGCGACGAGCGCGATAGCCCACTCGCTCAGCACCGAAATGTTGACGCCGAGAGGTGGGGGCGCCGCTGTGGCAACGGCCGCGGGTTGAACGATGACGCTCTGCGTCGGGGTCGTGGTGTCGGTCATGATCAATCCCAGAGCTGGACGAGGGTGCGGGTCGCGATCGTGGGAACGGCGACGGTCGGGATCGTGACGACGGTGCCGATCGGCAGGATGGGGCCGAGTGCGGCGAGGCCGGGATTGGCGGCGAGCACCGCGCCGATCGCAGCCGGGCCGAGCGCGCGCTCGCGCCAAATCAGAGCGTCGAGCGTGTCGCCCTGCGCGGCATGGAGCGTGTCGGCCATCAGATCAGCTCGACGGACGTGCGGGTGCGGCCTAGGATGTCGCGCACCGCGTGGATCGCATCGCGGCGCAATTCGCTGATCGACGGGTCGAGATCGTCCACCTTGCGCTGCCCGGCGCCGGTCAGGTCGGTGTCGCGGTAGCTCTCGACCAGCCGCGCCTTGGCTTCGGCATAGACGGCGGTGCGGTAGAGGATCGTCAGGCGGCTCTCGCCATCGATCTGGGGCGCAGGCACGTCGGCGAGGCGGGTACGCCCCTCGGCCGCGCGCGCTGCCTGCCACACCACGAGCTGGTTACCGACCGAGATGATCGCGAACAGCACGGCCGCGCGCAGCCGCTCGATCGTGACCGTGTCGCGAACGCGGACCTGTTTGCGCAAGTCGGCGGGGACGATGTCGGGGAACCAGCCGTCGTTGACGATCGGCGGCTCGACTGCGGGCGCGCTATCCGTGGGGGTGGTGTCCGCAGGCAGGTTGGGGATGACGAAGCCGCTCATGCGATCGTCGCCACGGCACCGGCCGAACCCACCACGAACAGTAGCAGGCCCGCCAATGCGAGCGCACAGAAGGCTCGCACGGTCGGCGAGCGGGCCGCTTCATCGGCCCAGAAGTTCCGCGTGGCGGCACCGACACTACCGCACAACGCCGCCCAGGCGCCGACGCCGAGCGCCACCACGCACAGGAGCTGGATCATGACCCGGATGATGATGTCGCACATGTCGATCCTCGATTCCGCCCGCCCGGTTTTCGGGGGTGGGGATCGGGTCCGGTCGACGGCCCTACGACCCTAAGGTCTCCCGTCCCGCGCGATCCGCCCCCGAGCGCCGGGGGGCGAGCTGGTGAGCCGGCGTCAGCCGGCGGTGTTCGTGTCGGTCGAAGGCGGGGTAGCGGACTCGCCGCGCTCGGGTGCGGGCGGCGGGAAGGCGGCGAGATTGGCGGCGAGCAGCTTTTCCATCTGCGCCATGCGCGTCTTGGCGCCTACGCGGTCATGCAGGCTCTGCGCCCGCGTGAGGGCGGCGAGAGCGTTGACGATGAACGGGCGCGCCATGTCACCCTCGGTTTCGTCCGCATGGCGAGCCAGTTCGAAGCCGATCGCCTTGTGGAGCTTGGCGCGGATCTCGTCGTGCATGTCAGCGCCGGCCGTCAGCTCTTCCACCGCATCGAGCACGTCGAGCGGGAACGACTTGCCAGCGGCCTGGAGCTTCAGTGCGGCGGTCGCGATCTCTTCGGTGATCAGGGCGGGCGCCGAGCGCGCGTAGCGAGCCGGCAGGGCAACATCGTGCCGCACGACGTGCTCGGCGAGTTCGAGCGCGCGCATCCAGTCACCGGTATCGATGCACCATACCATGATGGTCGGCAGAACCTCGGCCGCGGTGCCGGCATCGGCGCGATAGGCGTTGAGCAGCGCATCGCACCAGGCGCGATACGCAGGCAGCATCTCGACCTTCGCGGCGATCTTGAGCTGAATCGAGGCGATCTGCTTCAGCCGGCGCAGGTCGTGCGTCAGGCGGAGCATCATCTCATCGGCGATCGTGTCGCGGGCCGCGCGGGGCGCCGCGGTGTTGTCGGCCGCGGGCGCGATCGCCGCCTGGACGATGCGGTGCGCGCGCGCCGGGGTGAGATCAGGCGCGACGCGGGCGGTGGTCTGCCCGCCTTCTTCACGAGGGGCGACCATGCTGGAGGGGATGGAGGCAGGCGCTGCGGCGTGCCGGTCCCGATGCTTGCGAGCTGGGCTCATGGTCGATCCTGACGGAAGAAGGCGGACAGTGGCGGGGAGGCGGAGGCGGTTACGCCTTCGCCCCGAGCTGGATGTTCTCGATCAGGCAGGCTTTGCCGTATTCCTCGACCATGAAGGCGTCATTGATCGACTCGAAGTTGTCGATCTGGTCGAGGCTGGGCTCGTCGCGGATCAGGCGCCGCGCCGAACCCATCTGCCAGTAGTAGGACAGGTTCGACAGGCTCGTGATCATGATGGCGTTCGACGGGAAGAACGGCACCTGCATGGTGGGCTTGCCGCCGAGCTGGCGGCTGGACAGGATCACGTCGCGCGCGACCTGCTGCATCGCGTTGTCGCCGGCTTCGCTGATGATCTTGAAGTATTTGTCGTGCACGAGATCCATGCCGACGATCACCACGAGATCGGTGGCCGTGCGGAAGCGCTCGTGGATCAGGTTGTGGATCGCGTCGAACACCAGTGCGTCGAGGTTGGCGTAATCGGCCTTGCCCGCCGCATAGCCGGCGTCATCGACATAGACGTGGACGGCATCGAGCGCGCCGTGCTCCATCACACGGGCGGGCGCGAACGTCCGCATCTTGTAGAGCCAACCCCAGTTCACGTCCTGGAGCAGCGGGAAGGCGACGCGGTCGGTCTGCACCGCGGCATCGACGCCGTTGAAGCCGATCGTGATGATGTCGCTCGCCTTCTGGACGATCACGGCATCGCGCACGAGCTGCTGGAACTCGGGCCGGTGCGCCCAGGCGTCGAGCATCGCGTACGACCACGCATAGTCGTAATCCGTCTTCTTGCAGAAATACTGGTCGATCCCGTCCGACGCGCTCGGATCGGTCGGCGTGCGGCGGTTGCCCGACGTGCGATCGGTGCGGCTGGCCAGCGACCGGCCGACGCCGACGCCGACGCGCGCGCCCTGCTGCGCCACCACCGGAACCACGTTCACGCGGCCGAGGAAGTCGCTGGTGGTCTGGAGCTTCGCCTGTAGGCGCTGCTCGATCACGGGCGAGACGTTGAACGACTTCAGCTCACCGGGGACGGCGCTGAAGCTGACATCGAGCCCGTTCAGCTTCGCGATCTGGCTGACATAGGCGTTGAACGCGAGGCGGGTGTTGGTCTGCATCGGGATACTCCGGGGGCGGTGGCGTTGGGGGTGCGGGTAGCGATCAGCAGTCGGTGAGCTGGCCGCCGGTGCCGCCGGTCGCGGGCGGACGGCTGAAGCCGTTCGGTGCCGCGGTGGTCTCCACCTTGGTCTTCAGCGTCGCATACTCGCCGCGGAGCGCGCCGACATCGGCGGTGACCTTCGCGTCGAGCGCGGTGAGGCTGGCGCTGATGAGGCCGAGGCCCTCACGGATTTGCGCGAAATTGTCGTTCGCCGGGGCGGGTGGCGTGGGCGGCGTCGGAGTGGCCGTCTGCGCGGGGGGCGTCGCCGCTGATCCGGATGTCAGCCGATCGAAGAAGGCCTTCATCGCCGAGAACGCACCGGCGCTGGAGTCGGGCTGCTTGGCCTCGAACTCGATCGCCACCGCGTCGGGCGCGACCGAGAAATGGGTGCCGGGCGCGGAGCGCGAGAACTGGAGGCGCTGGGTGCCGATTGATGCCGGCGTGTCGGTAAAGGCGAGACCGATCAGCCCGACCTTGCCGGTGCCCGCATAGCTGTCCGTCAGCTCGACGGAGGGATACGGCTTCTGGTCGCGGGCGGCGAGCTGCACGAGCTGGTCGTTGCCGTCCACCTGGACATAGAGGCAGCGGCGGTTTTCGGCCTTGCCGTCGATCGTGAACGCGTCCGTCTTGGCTTCCACTGCAACGACGGTGCCGTAGCCGTTGAACGGCGGTTCGGGGCTGTAGCCGCTGATGTGCTCGACATTCACGCGCGGGGCGTAATTCTCGGCATTGAAGCTGGCGGCGATTTCGTCGATCCAGCCGGCCTCGATCTTCCGACCGTCGCTGATCGTCTGACCTTCCACGAAAGCGCGGAACATCTTGCTCTTGGTGCCCATGGCGGTGCCGTCTCCGGGTTCGATCGATGGTGGCGACCGATGGCCGCGCTGACGATCGCAACAGGCACTGATCGGGGCGCCGGGCTCAAGCGCGCCACCTTGTAGAAAGCCTTTCTACAAGGCCCGGCGCTGCGATCGGCACGCGCGGCGTGGCTAGGCTCGCGCCTCCATGGACAAGCTCCCGCCCGATACCGGCATGCCGCTGCCCGCCACCGCGCTACCGATCCCGGTGGACGCGCGGCGGCAGGCGCGCAGCCTCTATTGGCGGGGGTGGGGCTGCACCCAGATCGCGGGCGAGCTGGGCATCAACGCCGAGACGGTGAAATCGTGGAAGGCCCGCGACGAGTGGGACAAGGCGCCCTCGCTCACGAAGATCGAAGATGCGCTGGAATGCCGCCTCAACACGCTGATCGCCAAGGATCAGAAAACCGGGGGCGACTATAAGGAGATTGACCTGCTGATGCGGCAGGTGGTCTCGACCGCAAAGGTGCGCCGCTACGAGGCACCGGGCGGGCATGCCGGCGATCTGAACGACAAGGTCGCCAACCGTAACGCCGGTCCGAAGAAGGACAAGGCGCCGAAGAACCACTTCACGACCGAGCAGGTCGAGGAACTGGAGCGGCTCTTCGAGGCCGAGCTGTTCGGTTATCAGGAGGATTGGTGGGCTGCGAAGGATCAGCGCACCCGCATGATCCTAAAATCGCGCCAGATCGGCGCGACATGGTATTTCGCCCGCGAGGCACTGCTCGACGCGCTGCGCGGGGGCGGCAACCAAATCTTCCTGTCGGCGTCGAAGGCGCAGGCGCATATCTTCCGCGGCTACATCATCCAGTTCGCCGCGCGCGTGGGCGTGAAGCTGCAGGGTGATCCGATCGTCCTCACCGCCGACACGATCCCCGACGGCGAGCCCGCGGCCGAGCTGATCTTCCTCGGCACCAATGCCCGAACCGCGCAGGGTTATCACGGCAATTTCTACTTCGACGAGTTCTTCTGGACCTACGGGTTCGAGGAGCTGAACAAGGTCGCCAGCGCCATGGCGATGCACAAGCGCTGGCGCCGAACCTATTTCTCGACGCCGTCGAGCGTCGCGCACCAGGCGCACCCCTATTGGACGGGCGACCGCCGCAACCGGCGTGTCAAGAAGGCCGACCGGATCGACATCGACACGAGCCACGCACGGCTCCAGGCCGGCGTGCTGTGCGAGGACAAGGTGTGGCGCCAGATCGTCACGATCGAGGATGCCGCCGCGCGCGGGTGCGATCTGTTCGACGTCGACGAGCTGCGCGTGGAATATGCGCCCGACGAGTTCGCCAACCTGCTGATGTGCCAGTTCGTTGACGACAGCCTCTCGGCATTCAAGTTCAACGAAATCCAGCGCTGCACCGTCGATACCATGATCGACTGGCCATGGTTCAACCCGCTGGCAGCGCGGCCGGTCGGCGATCGTGACGTGTGGGCGGGGTACGATCCGACCGGGGGAGAGGATGGCGACAACGCCTCACTGGTGATCGGCGTGCCGCCCTCGGGACCCGGCGGCAAGTTCCAACTCATCGAGCGTCACCAACTCCGCGGCGACTTCCAGTCGCAGGCCGAATTCATCCTCGCGCGGCTGCGCCTCTATAATTGCACCTATCTGGGCATCGACGCGAACGGCGTAGGGGCCGCAGTCCACCAGCTCCTGATCGGCAAGGTGCGCGGGCTCACCAAGATCGAATATTCGCTCGAGGCGAAAACGGCCATGGTGATGAAGGCGCAGCATAGCTTTGCGCGCCAGCGTATCGAGTTCGACGCCGGCTGGATCGACCTGCAATCCGCGTTCCTGTCGATCAAGAAGGCGCTGACCGGTTCGGGTCGCGCGATCACGTTCAAGGCGGGCCGCAGCGAAGATGTCGGTCACGCCGATCTCGCCTGGGCGGCGATGCACATCCTCATCAACGAACCGCTCGACGGGCAGGCCCGCGGCAAAACGCGCATGGAGATCTTCGAATGAGCAAGCCACGGTCGAGGGCGCGCGCGATGTCGCGTGCGGAGAGCGGCGCCGCCAAGCCGGGCGCGATCGTGGCGCATGTCGCGCGCGAGGGTGGGGTGGAGGCCTTCACCTTCGGCGATCCGGAACCCGTCCTCGATCAGCATATGCTCGTCGACATGGTCGAATGCTGGAGCAACGGCCGGTTCTACATCCCGCCGCTTCCCATGGACGGGCTGGCGCGCGCCTTCCGCGTGTCACCGCATCACAGCTCGGCCATTATGCTCAAGCGCAACCTGCTCGTCGGATCGTTCGACCCGACGCCCTTGCTCGGCCGCGGCGAGTTCGAGAAACTGGTCCAGGACTATCTCGTCTTCGGCAACGGCTACCTCCAGCGTGTCCGCAATCTGGTGGGCGGGCCGCTGCGCATGATGCACGCGCCGGCCAAGTTCACCCGGCGCGGTGTCGTGCCGGGCACGTTCTTCTGGGCGCCATACAACGTGCCGGAAACGGAGTTCGAGCCGGGCAGCATCGTCCAGGTGATGCAGCCCGACGTGAACCAGGAGATTTACGGCGTTCCCGAGTATTTGAGCGCGCTACAATCCGCTTTGCTCAACGAAGCGGCGACGCTGTTCCGGCGCCGCTATTATTTGAACGGCAGCCATGCGGGCTACATCCTCTATGCCACGGGCGATATCGACGCGAACGACACCGACGCGATCAAGGATGCGCTCCGCAAATCGAAGGGGCCGGGCAATTTCCGCAACCTGTTCGTGCATGCGCCGGGTGGTAAGGACGGATCGCTGAAGATCCTGCCGATCGCCGAGGTGGGCGCGAAGGACGAATTCCTCGGCATCAAGAACGCGACGCGCGACGACGTGCTTGCAGCGCACCGGGTGCCGCCCCAGCTCATCGGGATCGTTCCGGCGCAGGGTAGCGCGCTCGGCAACCCGCTCCAGGCGACGGCGATGTTCTTCGAGCTGGAGATCGCGCCGCTTCAGGCGCGGCTGCTCGACATCAACGATTGGCTCGGCGTGGAAGCCGTGCGGTTCAAACCGCGCGCTCAGCCCGCCGCCACCTGATTCTGCGTCCGGCGCCAGCCGGGCGGGGGACACCGGGTTGCAGCCCGGCGAACCGACGAGACGACAGCTCGCCATGACACGATCGGCCAACCGGCCATCCCGCACCCGGCTCGCGCCGGGCGGGAGTTCTACAAGGCGAGCTTTTCCAACATGTCCACCACCATTGTTCGACCGGTCGCGCCTGCGGCCGGCTATATCGGCGGCAAGCGCAATCTCGCGTCCCGCCTCACCGCCATCATCGATCACGTCCCGCATGATGGCTATGCAGAGCCGTTCGTCGGCATGGGAGGCATATTCCTGCGTCGCAGGGCCCGACCGAAGGTCGAGGTCATCAACGACGTGTCGGGTGACGTGGCGACCTTCTTCCGCGTGCTTCAGCGCCATTATCCCTATCTCATCGACATGCTGCGCTTCCGCGTCGCCAGCCGGGCCGAGTTCGAGCGGTTGAAGGCGACGCCGCCAGAGACGCTCACCGATTTAGAGCGCGCTGTCCGCTTCCTCTACCTTCAGCGGCTGGCGTTCGGCGGTAAGGTCGAGGGGCGGCACTTTGGCGTCGACCGGACACAGAGTGCCCGGTTCAACGTCACCAAGCTGGAGCCGATGCTCGCCGACATCCACGATCGCCTCGCCGGCGTCGTGATCGAGCAGCTCGACTTCGGCGCGTTCATCACCCGGTACGATCGCGCCGGCATGCTGTTCTATCTCGATCCGCCCTATTGGGGTTGCGAGACGGACTATGGCCAGGACGTGTTCGGCCGACCGGACTTCGAGCGGCTCGCGCTCGTGCTATCCCGGATGAATGGGCGGTTCTTGATGTCGATCAACGACGCACCGGGCGTGCGAGCGACGTTCGCTGCGTTCCACATGCGCGCGGTCGAGACCACATACACCCTCGGCGCCAAGGCTTCCACGCGCGCGGCCGAGCTGCTGATCTCCAATTTCCCGCTGACGGAAGGGGCCGCAGCGAACGCTTGATCGCGCGTGGTGCCGGGGTTTGGCCGCCAGCCCCGGCACCAGCATCTAGCGGAACATAAACGGAACATGGTAAGGGCGTGCCCATCGAGCAGCAGGAGTCGCGCGATGATGGACAGGCATGGTGAAGATCGACCGGCGTTCGGGGCGTGGCTGATGATGCAGCGCGACCGGGGCGATTGGGTCGACGGGATCGCTGAAGCTGCGCGCGCCGATCGCGCGTTTCCACGCGGGGGCGACGTAGAGACCGTGCGCAAGCGGCTGCGCGACATGGGGGCCGATGGCGACGCGTTCGCGGCGCTCGACGATGCCGAGATGGACTGGCTGAGCTACTGATGACCAGCCGGTGCCATGTCGAGCTGGCGACTGCGGCCGCCGACGCGCTCGACGGGGGGCACGGTCACCGGTGACCGTGCGTCTGCCGCGAGAGGTGCTGGTGTTCCATGCGCTCTGTGTCCTCGACGATGCCGCGCACGCCTGCATGAAGGGTCCGCTGCGCCCGCCGCTCCCCGGCGTTCGCCTGGCGCTCGCCTATCTCTACAGCGTGAGCAACGATCGCACCGAGATCTACAACAGCCACCGGGGCGTGTTCGACGCGTTTTGGAAGGCGATCACGAGCGACGAGCCGGCCTACAGCGTGAGCATGCAGAACACGATCCGCGGGACGGAAGCGCACGGGTGCTTCGCAGGCATCTGTCGGCGCGTCGGCGTCGCACAGACGATCGACTTCGGTACGGCGCTGGCCCGCGCGCGCCGCACGGCAGGCAGATCGAGGACATCAACGCCGCCGACCATCACCCCCGAGGTCGATCCAGGGGTGTAACAATGTTGCGCGATAACGATTGATCGTTGCAACCCCAAAATGCGCGCTTTTCCCCCCTCCTCGCCCGCCCGCTTTTCGAGTCGCTTTCGGTGCGGTGCCACTTTGCCGATTTGGACGGCCCAGCTCCTAGGGTTCTGACCGCGCCGATCGACCCCCATGAAGGTGCGGATCGGTGCAGCACCCAGGGCAGCAAGCGCTTCATTAGCGAGAATGCGGCACAGACCTTGCGGTCTCCCTCTAGGGAGCCTCGGGGCCGCGTAAGCGGGCACGTTCGCCAGCAGTCGCTTGACCGTGGCGTGAGTGGGTTCCGGGCCGTTGGGGCTGGAAAAGTCATCAAACTGTGCGCGCCGAAGGCGTTCTATCTATCCTTGATTCTTACAGGGCCTCTGTCTGTCCGCTCGAAGGATTTGCACTATCAACAGAGGCGCGGACGCGAGCGAGGATCGCCCGTAGCGCGGGATCTTGAACTTCGCCGATCACTTCATCAACGGTTGAGGTCTCCAGCTTGCGCTGGCGTGCGAGCCTCTCTGCAACAGCACGGACAAACTCGCTCGGCCGGCGAAGCATGCGTCGAACCCGCTCGGCTGCCGATGCCGGCAGCGGCAGAACGTACGCGTTAGCGATTTGCTCGGTCTGCTGCTCATCGGGTTGTGCGCCTTCGACTGGCTGGCAACGCCGGATCCAATCCAGGAACCCATGCTCCTTTAGCCGCTTCAATGCAGCGGCAACGGCACTGCGCGAATGATGAACTTGATCCGCGATCCAGCGGATCGTGGGATCGAGACGCCCGCTCTTCTTCCCACGGAGCCGCATAAGGTAGCGGTAGACTTTCAAACCGATGGCTCCCAGAGCTCCGTTGCGGCGGCCGGGGAGCTTCGTTTCGTGCTCGAACTCCTCAGCGGCGCGCATTCGAGCGTTGTGCTCTGTCTTCGGGAACATGTTGTGCTTGCGCCAAAGCGCCAGTTCTGCCCCGCCGGCATTGCGACTGTTCCGACGCACCGGTTGCCCCGTGCGTGGTGCGCCTCCTTTACCGGCGGCGATCTGCTGGACCGAACGCCCCGTCACAGCGCACCTGAAAAAGAGTGCGGTGCAAGTGCGGTAAGACCGACGCTTGTGCTCTTCTTGATCGCGATATGTTCACGTGTAGAACACTCGATTACGCAGCTTTTTGTCTCGTACGAAAGCTGACGACGGAGTTTTCCCAAGCTTACGACGAGGGTTCGATTCCCTTCACCCGCTCCATCTTCGCAGTAAGTGCCCCGGCGGATCGCGCCCGCGCCATCTGCTCGTCCGTCAGTCGATAAAGATCGCTTAACTGTGGTCTTCTCGCGGGGCCCAAATCAGATCGCGACGCTCGCATCTATGAATGCTGAGCTGAAGTTTGCCGCTTCGAAGACGGCGTTTCTGCGTACTTGCAATAAATTCCGGGACACAGCCATATGTTGCACTTGCGTGATATAGTGAATGGCGGCCTTCAAGTCTTCGCTGGAAAAGTTCTGCGTCATGGGCAGCTGTTCGCGTGCGATGCGAAGCTCGTCAGAATCGGGCATGTCGGCGCCGGCGGTGCAGCCGGGGGCTAGGCGTTCGGCCAAGGCCGTCCATGCGCGCCGTGCATCATACCAGATCGGCAATGTGAACTGTAGCGATTCCCAGCGTTCTACGGCGGTCGCCGCTGCGGCAAGCCTGTCTTCAGCCTCGTCGAGCGCGGGCTGGGTGGCGAGGAACGCGAGCATGGTTTCCATCTGCCCGATCCGTCGGCCGTGATCGTCGAGCGCAACACGATTGCTGTGCTGGAGGTCGCGAATGTCTATGATGTCCGTCCGGTCGGGTCTGGCGCGCCTGCGGATCAATGCATCGAGCGCGAGACAGGACCAGATCGCCACGGCGCCCGTCGCGATCGCCAGCGGTAACGCGAACATCGGATCGAGGTCGGCACGGATGGTCAGCCACAGTTCCAACCCTGCAGCCACGATCGCGGCGAGCAGGGCAACCGAGCGGGCCGGAAACGGCGAAGACATGCAGACGGGTCTCCATTGGAGCGTATCGCTGCCTCGCCTAGCAGCCGTTGGTAAAGGCGGACTTTATCAAGACGACGCGATGGCAAGTCGTTCCCAGTTTGCCGCCGAGAAAAGGTGCGCATAGATCGGACCCCATCCGCCGAGCGCCTGCAATCGCATGATCGCCGCGGCATCCAGTGCCTCAAGCCGGTCGCGGTTGACGGCGGCATAGTCGAGCAGCAACACCGGCTCGGCGTCATCCAGGGGCCGGTGATGGGCTTGGCGGGCTTCGAGCAAGTCGAAATCGTCGAGGATCCGTACCCAGTTTTCGGTTCGGATCTGCGCGTTCTGGTAGGATTCGCAGAATGCAACGACCGATCGCAGCGCGTCGGTCGGCTCACCGTCCGCGAACAGCGGCGTGGCGCCGGCCGAGGCCAGCCGGACGGAGGTTTCATCGACGCCCAACACCCAGCGGCCCTGATCCCTGTCCTCCACCAGCGCGAAGGGGTGACGGCGCAGATAGGCGGGTATGTAAGCACCCGGTCGGAACACCTCGTCGTTCGCGCCGACGAACAGGTTCCGATCGGCCGTAAGGCCCATCACCGCAAACGCCCGACGCGCCGGCCCGAAGAAGACGATCGGATAGTCGAGCGCCGCCCGTTCGAATTCATCCATCGTCAACGGGACGATCGCCGCATCGCGTGCAAAGCCGAAGGCGGCATCCGGCGCGAGTTGCAGGTCGCCATGACGTTCCGCCGTGACCAGCGTGACGTTGCCGTAAAGTGGCAACACACCCTCGATGAAGCGATCTGCGGGTAGCGCGAGCGTATCCATTGCCGTTTATCGATCCGTCGTGATGGTGACGCAAAGGGGTGCGTCAAGAAATTTGGTCTGTCAGCTACACGTATCGCACAAGATTTAAAGAAAGAGATCGCTACTGCCCCTGCGTCATGGTTGTGCGGGCCAGCATAACGCAAACGCAAATTGTCCGGTTTCGGGATAGTTGGCTGGCCACGCCAAAGTGTCGTGGCAACGGAGCGGTTAAGGTGATAGCGCCAGAGCCATTGTGATCGCGTCGGGGGGCCGGGCGGTCATCTATCGGGGGGGAATGCCGGTGCGTAATGTTGGTCAGCGCGGTCTTGTCGCGCGGTTGCTGGTCGAGAACGCCGGCCTGATGTCTCCCCGCGTGCTGGCCGCGATCGCGGTATCGGCGACCTCCTCGATCGCCTACGCGCAGACCTATCAGGTCGGAGACATGATCCTTAATCCGGCGACCGGCCTTGATGAAAAGGTCGTGGCGCAATTAAGCGACTCGGCGGTTCAGACCGATCAGAACAACCGCATCATCACCAAGACCGCGGTCAACGACACGTTCACCGTCGGGCAGGGCACCGAAGCGATCACGTACAAGGTCGAGTCCGTCACCACGAAGACGATCGGCAACACTCCCGTCGTCGTCGCCATCGAATTGAGCAACAGCAAGGATACGACCACCCAGACGGAACAGGTCGCCGCACCGTTGGCGACCGGCCCGGCCGGCGCGCCGGCTGGATTGATCCCCATCGTCGCCCCAGCCGGCAGCGCCAACACCGTGTCGATCGTGCAGAAGGGTGCGGGGGGCAGTGGCGGTCGCGCAGGCGCCCTGTTCGTACCGGCAAGCGAAGGCGGTGCGGGCGGTTCGGGTGCGCCGGTCGTCGCGGTGGTGTCGCCCCCGGCCGGCAATCCTCCCGCAAAGATCACGGCGATCACGGGCAATCCGGCTGGTATCTATGCCGCGAGCATCGGTGGCAATGGCGGCACTGGCGGCGGTTCGTACCTGAACCTTGCCGGCGGCGGCAAGGCGGGCGGCAATGCGGGCAATGGCGGCATGGTGTCGCTGACCGTCAAGCCGGGCGTGACGATCGAGACGTCGGGCACCGGCGTCTATGGCATTTTCGCACAGAGCGCTGGCGGTACCGGCGGTGCCGGCGGCCGTAACATAGGCACTACCGGCAGCGGCGGCAGCGGTGGCGTCGCCAGCAAGGGCGGTGACGTGACGCTGGACAGCAGCGCCGACGTGACGACTTTGGGCAAGGGCGCGGCGGGGATCGTCGGGCAGTCGGTCGGCGGCTCGGGCGGTTCGGGTGGCAACAGCTACGTCTCGGTCGCGGGCGGCGGCAGCGGCACGATCGCGGGCGACGGCGGCAAGGTCGATGTGACGACGCGCGGGCGGGTGCAGACGTCGGGTGACAATGCCTATGGCGTGCTGGCCCAGTCGGTGGGTGGCGATGGCGGCAACGCGGGCACCAGCGGCGGGGTCATCGTGGCGACCGGCCTCGGCGGCGGTACGGGCGGCACGGGATCGGCCGTGACGCTGACCGCGACGGGCACGTCGGCAACGATCACGTCGGGCGACTATGCCACCGGTCTGTTCGCGCAATCGGTCGGCGGTGGCGGTGGCAGCGGCGGAGCCAGCGTTGCGCTAGTGTCGCTGGGGTCGAGCGGCGGCGGCGGCGGCAATGCCGAGAGCGCCACCGTCCGGGTTCTCGACGGCGCGGTGGTCGCGACGCGTGGCATCGAAGCCGACGGCGTGGTCGCGCAGTCGGTCGGCGGCGGCGGCGGCTCCGGAAAGGTCGGCGTCGGCCTGGTATCGCTTGGCGGATCGAGCACCAAGGGGGGCAAGGCGGCCGCGGCGACGATCGAGAGCGGTGGCACGATCACCACCGCGGGCGTCGATTCGCGTGGCCTGTTCGCGCAATCGGTCGGTGGCGGTGGCGGCGCGGCGCAGGGCACGATCGGCCTGCTCGCGTTCGGCGGCAATGCCGGTGGCGGCGGCGATGGCGGCGACGTCGGCATCACGCAGAGCGCGGCAGGATCGGTCACTACGGCGCGCGACGGCAGTACCGCGATCCTGGCGCAGTCGATCGGCGGCGGCGGCGGCACCGGCGGTTACGGCACGGGCGTGGTCTCGCTCGGCGGCAAGGGCGGCATCGGCGGCATCGGCGGAACGGTCACGGTCATCAACGACGGCGCGATCAGCACCGGCGGCAATCTGGCGCGCGGTATCTTCGCGCAGTCGGTCGGCGGCGGCGGCGGCGATGGCGGTGCGGCGGGGGGTCTGCTCTCGATCGGCGGCGATGCCGCGGCAGGGAGCAGCGGCAATCTGGTCACGGTCGTCAACACCGGGTCGATCGCGACCGTCGGCGAGCGGTCGACGGGCCTGCTGGCGCAATCGATCGGTGGCGGCGGCGGCAATGGCGGCTATTCCGGCGGCCTGCTCTCGATCGGTGGTGCTGGCGGCACGGCGTCCGATGGCGGCACCGTCAAGGTGTTGCACGGGGGATCGATCACGACCGGCGGGATCGCGGCGGACGGCATCGTCGCGCAGTCGATCGGCGGCGGCGGCGGCAATGGCGGCGCGGCCGGGTCGCTCAGCAGCCTGTTGAGCATCGCGGTCGGCGGCAAGGGCACGAGCGGGGGCAAGGGCGGCGACGTCACGCTGGACTTCATCCCGATGACGGTGACGTTGCCCGGGCTCGGCACGGTACAGCGCACGTCCGCGATCGCGACGACCGAGGATCAGTCGCGCGGCGTGCTGGCGCAATCGGTGGGTGGCGGCGGCGGCAACGGCGGCGTCGCTGCGGCGGTGGGGGCCAGCCTGCTGACGAACGGCAGTTTCGCGCTGGGCGGCAAGGGCGGCGATGGCGGTGAAGGCGGATCCGTCACCGTCCACGGCCTGATCGACATCACGACGAAGGGCGACAACGCCCAGGGCATGATCGCGCAATCGGTCGGCGGCGGCGGCGGCAACGGCGCGCTGGCGGTGTCGGTGTCGGTCGCGGCCGGCCCGATCGCGGCCGGCGCGTTCGCACTCGGCATCGGCGGTTCGGGCGGCAACGGCGGCAAGGGCGGCGACGTGACCGTCGCCAACGCCGGCGGATCGATCGCGACGGGAGGCGCCTTCTCCAACGGCTTCGTCGCGCAATCGGTCGGCGGCGGTGGCGGCAACGGCGGTGCCACGATCACCGGCGCAGGCAGCGCTGCGGTGGGGTCGATCTCGCTCGCGTCGGGCTTCGGCGGCTCGGGCGGTCTGGGCGGTCAGGGCGGCATCGTCGATGCGGGCTTTGGCGGTTCGATCGCGACTACTGGTCTCGATTCGGTCGGCGCGCTCGTCCAATCGGTCGGCGGCGGCGGCGGCGCGGGTGGATTCAACGTCGCCGTGGCGCTGAGCGGCGCGCTGGCGGCGGGTGGCGCTGCGGGGATCGGCTTCGGCGGCACGGGCGGCGGCGGCGGCAACGGCGGTATCGTGACCGGCACGCTGGGGTCGATCAGCACGAACGGTGCCCGATCGGGCGCGGTCGTGGTCCAGTCGGTCGGCGGCGGCGGCGGCGCCGGTGGCTTCAACGTGGCCGCGGGCGGCGGGGTGGCGGGCGTCGCCGGCGCTGGCGCGGCGGCAGGATTTGGCGGCGCGGGCGGCGGTGGCGGCAACGGCGACAGCGCGACCGGCATCACCAACGGTACGATCACCACGCACGGCGAGCTGTCGAACGGCGTCGTGGTGCAGTCGGTCGGCGGCGGCGGCGGCGCGGGCGGGTTCAGCGTCTCGGCCGGTCTCGCGGCCGGTGGCAGTGGTGCGGGTGCGGCGGGCCTCGGCTTCGGCGGCGCGGGCGGCGATGGCGGCTTCGGCGGCACGACGACGGGTACGCTGAAGGGTGCGATCGTCACCACCGGCGACCGATCGACCGGCGCGCTGGTGCAATCGGTGGGCGGCGGCGGCGGTGCGGGCGGCTTCAACGTCACTGGCGCGGTCGCCGGCGGCGGCGGGGCTGCGGCGGCCGCTAGCGTCGGCTTCGGCGGATCGGGCGGCAAGGGCGGCTATGGCGGCGAGGTGACGCTGACCCGGGTCGGCGATACGACCACCCAAGGTGCGCAGAGCAACGCGCTGGTCGGGCAATCGATCGGTGGCGGTGGCGGCGCCGGCGGGTTCAACGTCACCGGCACGCTGACCGCCGCGGCCGCGGGCGGCGGTGCACTTGGCGCATCGGTGGGCTTTGGCGGCGCGGGTGGCGATGGCGGCTATGCGCAACTGGTGCGCGGTTTTGTCACCGGCAACACGATGACGACCGGCGACGATAGCAGCGGCATGGTGTTGCAATCGGTGGGCGGCGGCGGCGGCGCTGGCGGCTTCAACGTATCGGCCGGCATCTCCGCAGCGGTGGGCGTCGGTGCGGGTGCGGTCAATGTCGGCTTCGGCGGATCGGGCGGCGCGGGCAAGAACGGCGGCCGCGTCGAAGGCACGACCTTCGGCAACATCAGCACGCACGGCGATCGGTCGACCGGCGCCTATATCCAGTCGATCGGCGGCGGCGGCGGCGCCGGCGGCTTCTCGGTGCAGGGTGGCCTGGCGATCAGCACGGGGGCTGCGGTCGCCGCAGGCGTCGGCTTCGGTGGGTCGGGTGGCGGCGGTGGCGACGGCGGCGTCGTCGATTATGCGCTGACCGGCAACACGACGACGATCGGGGCGCAGAGCCTTGGCCTGCTGGCGCAGTCGGTCGGCGGCGGCGGCGGTGCGGGCGGGTTCAACATCACCGGTAATCTGGCCGGCGGCAGCGGTGCAGCGGCGGTCGGAGTTGGCTTCGGCGGGTCGGGTGGCGGCGGCGGCGCCGGCGATGCGGTGACGTTCGGCGTGACCGGCGACACCGTCACCCGGGGGCAGGCGGCGGGCGCGATCATCGCACAATCGGTCGGCGGCGGCGGCGGCAGCGGCGGCTTCAACGTGACCGGCGGCGTATCGGGCGGCGTCGGCGCGGCTGGCGTGTCGATCGGCCTCGGCGGATCGGGCGGCGGCGGCGGCAAGAGCGGCGACGTCCTCCTGACCGTCAAGGGGGCGACGGCGACCAGTGGCGAATCGGCCAACGCCATCCTGGCCCAGTCGGTGGGCGGTGGCGGTGGCGCCGGCGGCTTCAACATATCGGGAGCATTGACCGGCGGCGAAGGCGCGATCAGCGGCGCGTTCGGCATGGGCGGATCGGGCGGTGGCGGCGGCAGTGCGGCCGGCGCGACGGCGACGATCGACGGCAACGTCACGACGACAGGCCGTTCGTCGGCGGGCGCGATCGCGCAGTCCGTCGGCGGCGGCGGCGGCGCCGGCGGCTTCAACGTCTCGGCGGTCGCGGCGGGTGGCGGCGTCGGCGCGGGCGCCATCGGTGTCGGCTTCGGCGGCGCGGGCGGCGGCGGCGGGTCGGGCGGGACGGCGACGCTGACGCTGAACGGACAGGTGCGGACCAGCGGCGCGCAGAGCGTCGGCCTGCTGGCGCAGTCGGTCGGCGGCGGCGGCGGCAGCGGCGGCTTCTCGGCCGCGGGCGCGATCTCCGGCGCCGGGGCGGCAGCGGCGGCGGTCGCGGTCGGCTTCGGCGGCGCGGGCGGTGGCGGCGGCGACGGCGGCACGGTGACGCTGACGCGCAGCGGTACCACGCTGACGGACGCGAACCAGAGCGGCGCGATCGTCGCGCAGTCGGTCGGCGGCGGCGGCGGCAGCGGCGGCTTCTCGGCGGCTGGTGCGATTTCCGGTGCGGGGACGG
>NZ_JALNUO010000021.1:0-50534 GCF_026540835.1 Sphingomonas sp. GC_Shp_6
CGCATCGGACGACTCCGTGAGGCAATGCGCCGCCTTTGCGCGGTGCCTGCGCGCCGCACCAGCGCCGCGTGCGGACATTGGCGAAATACAATTCGAGCCGTCCGCGTCGACCGCGCATGCGTGGCTCGTTTGCGTCCGCGATCGGCGCTAGGGTGTCCGGCACGGGGGGCGGAGCCGATGCGTATTCTTCTGGCGGAAGACGATCCGGACATCGCGGCGTTCGTCGAGCGCGGCCTTCATGAGCGCGGCCATGCGGTGACGCGGGTGGCCGACGGTGAGGATGCCTGGCGTCTGGGCGTGCGCGAGACGTTCGACGCGGTGATCCTCGATCGCATGCTGCCGCGGATCGAGGGGCTCGACGTGCTGCGGCGGCTGCGTGCGGCGGACGTGCGCGTGCCGGTGCTGGTGCTGACGGCGAAGGGCGGCGTCGCCGATCGGGTCGACGGGCTCGATGCCGGTGCCGACGATTATCTGGTGAAGCCGTTCGCCATGACCGAGCTGGTCGCACGGCTGAACGCGCTCGCGCGGCGCCCGCCGATCAACGCGGTGGTGACGCGGCTGGAGGTGGGCGACATCACGCTCGACGTGCTGCGCCGCGAGGTGTCGCGCGCAGGGCGCACCGTGCATCTCCAGCCGCGCGAATATGCCCTGCTCGAACTGCTGATGCGCCATGCCGGGCGGATCGTCACCCGCACGATGTTCCTCGAGGAGGTCTGGGGCTTCCATTTCGACCCGCAGACCAACATCGTCGAAAGCCATCTCAGCCGGATGCGCGCGAAGCTGCGCGAATGTTCCGCCTTCGATCCGATCGAGACCGTCCGCGGCGCGGGCTATCGGATGCGGACCGATGGCTAGGCTGCGGATGAGCGCTGCCTACCGCATCGCGTTCACCTATGCGCTGGCGTTTGCGGCGGCGATCCTGCTGCTGGGCGTGGCGGTGTATTTCGCGGCGGATGCCGAGTTCCGCCGCCAGCGCGACGACCAGATCAGCGCCGAACTCGCCGATGTGGCGCGGCAGCCGGGCAGGATCGGCCGCGCGATCGCCGAGCGGGAGCGTGGCCGCACCACCGGCTCCTTCGCCTATGCGCTGTTCGATCCCCCGGGCCGCCGGATCGCCGGCCATCTGGATACGCCGCGCCCGCCCGTCGGCTTCGGCATGATCGTCTTCCAGGATCCTGACGAGGGCCCCGATAGCGCGCGTGCCAGGGCGGTGGACCTGCCGGGCGGCGACCGGCTGGTCGTCGCGGTCGATACCGAGACGATAGAGGCGATCGACGCGACGATCCTGACGCTGTTCGGCATCGCCTTTGCGGCTGTGCTGGTGATCGGATTCGTCGGCGCGCTGCTGCTGGGGCGTTATCTGCGGCAGCGGCTCGGCACGATCAGCCGCACCGCCAACGCGGTCGTGGCGGGCGACCTGCGGCTGCGCATGCCGGTCAGCGCCGATCTGGACGAGTTCGACGGCGTCGCGCTCGCGCTCAACGCCATGCTCGACCGGATCGCCGGACTGATGGAGAATCTGCGCCAGGTGTCGAGCGACGTGGCGCACGATCTGCGCACGCCGCTGCTGCGGCTGCGGGGGCGGCTGGAATCGGTGGGCGTGGTCGAGGGGGCGGCGGAACGGGCGATCGAGCAGGGCGACGCGATCCTGGCGCTGTTCGCCGCGATCCTGCGTATCGCCGAGGTCGAGGGCGGCGGACTGGCCGACGGCTTCGTCGCGGTCGATCTGTCCGCGCTGGTCGCGGATGTCGGCGACAGCTTCCTGCCCGCGCTCGGCGACAGCGGGCATCCGCTGTCCTGGCTGGTCGAGCCGGGGATCGTCGTGCGCGGCCATCGCGAGCTGCTCGCGCAGGCGATTGTCAATCTGCTCGACAATGCACGGGTGCACACGCCCGAAGGAACCGCCGTCGCGCTGACCCTGCGCGCCGATGCCGGACGCGCGCGGATCACCGTCTCGGACGACGGGCCGGGCGTGGACGCGGCGGAACGGGCCGCGATCCTGCGCCGCTTCTACCGCGCCGAGGCGAGCCGGACGACGCCGGGCAACGGCCTGGGCCTCAGTCTCGTCGCGGCGGTGGCGGCGGCGCACCGCGGCGACGTGACGGTCGCGGCGAACGATCCCGGCCTCGCGGTGACGATCACGCTGCCGCAGGGCGGCTGAGCCCGGGCGCGTCGCGCGGGAGGGTGAGCCGCACGAGGATCGGCATGGCGAGCAGCACGAGCGGATATTGCAGCAGCAGCCCGGCGATGATCGCGATGGCGAGCGGTTGCTGGATGCCGGACCCCGCGCCGATCGCGAGCGCCAGCGGGAGCAGGGTCAGGATCGTCGCGAGCGTCGTCATCGTGATCGGGCGGAGGCGGCTGCGACTCGCCGCGCGCGTCGCCTCGGCGGGCGGCATCGTGCGGCACAGTTCCTCGAACTCGGAGACGTAGAAGATCGCCATCTCGGTGCCGATGCCGATAATCATCGTCATGCCCATCAGTGCGGTGATGTTGAGATCGACGCCCGCCAGCCAGAGGGCGGTGAACACCGACGTGGTCGACAGCAGCGAACAGCCGATGATGATGACGGGCAGCCAGAAGCGGCGATAGAGGATCAGCAGCAGCGCCAGTTCGGCCACCAGCGCCGCGCCGAACACCTTGATGAGGCCGGCGAACGCGATCTGCTGCTGCTGGTAGAGGCCGCCCAGTTCGTAGCGGATGCCGGGGCCGAGCGTGCCGGGCCTGTCGAGAACCCGCTGCACGTCGCCGACCGCAGCGCCGATGCCGCGCCCCTGGATGCGGCCGGTGACGGCGACCATCGGCTCCAGATTGTCGCGCGCGATCTGCGGCTGGCCGGTCACCGTCTCCACGGTCGCGACGCGCGACAGGGCAAAGACATGGCCGTCGGTGGCGCGGATCGGCAATCGCGCGAGATCGGTCTGGCTCAGGGTCAGCGCATCGGGCAGCCGCACGCGCACGTCGACCGCCTTGGTCGCCTGCGCCAGCGTGGTCGCGACGCTGCCGGTCAGCGCGGTGGCGAGCTGCGCCTCGACATCGGCGGGTGCCACGCCCTCCAGCCCGGCGCGCACCGGATCGACATGCACGTCGAGCGCATCGCCCGCGAGCTGGACGCCGTCCTTCACCTCGACGACGCCGTCGATCCGCGCGATCAGCGCAGCGACCTTCTTCGCTTCGCCCTCCAGCACGGCGGGATCGGCGGCGTAGAGCTTCACCTCGATCGGCTGCGGCACCGCGGTCAGGTCGCCGATCAGATCCTCGATCAACTGCGCCACCTCGACCTGGACGCCGGGCACCTGCGCGGTCACCCGGTCGGCGACGGCGCTCGCGACGTCCTCGGTCGGCTTGTGGTGATCGGGCTTCAGCCGGACGAAATAATCGCCGTGATAGCTTTGCCCGAGATCGCCGCCGAGCCCGGTGCCGAGCCGCCGCGAGAAGGTCTCGACATCGGGATCGGCCTTCAGCATCGCGTCGATCTGGCCGATCTGGCGGCTGGACTCGTCGAGCGAGGTGCCGGGCGTGGTGTAATAGTCCATGATGAACCCGCCCTCGTCCACCTTGGGCATGAAGCCGCTCGGCACGTTCGAATAACCGACATAGCCGACGACGAGCAGCGGCACCGCGATCGCGGCGAGCAGCCAGGGCCGCGTCGACAGCGCGCCGAGCGCGCGATCATGCGCGCGCGCGGCGGCGCCCTGGCCGGGCTCGCCGGGATCGTGCCACGCGTCGAAATCGACCAGCCACCGCACCAGCACGGGCACGACGAACGCCGTCATCGCCCAGGAGATCGCAAGCGCCGTCGCCATCGTCAGCGACAGCGCTTTCGAGAAGGCGCCGGTCACGCCGCTGAGGAAGGACAGGGGGATGAACACGATCAGCGTGGCCAGACTCGATCCGGTGAGCGGCGCCATGAACTCGCGCGCGGCCGGGATGACCGCGGCATCGCCCACCGGCATGCCGTCCGCGCCCCGGGCGCCCGCGCGGCGGGCGATATGCTCGACCATCACGATCACGTCGTCGATCAACAGGCCGACCGCCGCGGCGATGCCCCCCAGCGTCATGATGTTGAAGCTCATGCCGAGGATGGCGAGCACCAGCACCGTCGTCGCCAGCGTCGCCGGCACGACGATGACGGCCACCAGCGTGACGCGCCAGCTGCGCAGGAACCACAGCAGCACGAGCCCGGCGAGGACGAGGCCGATCAGCACGGCATCGCGCACGCTCGCCACCGATTGCGTGACCAGCACGCTCTGGTCGTACCAGCACACCAGTTTCACGCCGGGCGGCAGGGCGACGCCGGCGAGCTTCTGTTGCACGGCCTCAGCGATCCGCACCGCGTTGCCGTCGGGCTGTTCGTAGATGTTGAACAGCACGGCTGGGCGGCCGTCCTCGACGATACGCTGCCACACCGGCACCGCGCCGCTCCGCACGGTCGCGACGTCGCGCACGCGCACCACGCCGGCCGGATCGGCGGCGACGACGATGTCGCCGACCTGCGCCGCGCTCCCCACGCTGCGATCGGCGATCACCAGCGACAGCCGCCCGCGATCCTGCACCTGGCCGACCGCGCTCAGCACGTTGCCGCCCCGGATCGCGGTCGCCAGGTCGCTCAGCGCGAGGCCGTGATCGGCCAGGCGGTGGGCGTCGGCCAGCACCTCGATCTCGCCCGTATCGCCGCCCTGCACGCCGACGCGGGCGAGGCCGGCGATCGAGGACAGCAGCGGCGTGATCTGATAGCGCGCGAAATCCTGCAGCGCGACGGGATCGGCGCGATCGGACACCAGCGCATAGGAGATGATCGGAAAGACCGTCGGGTCCATCCGCCGCACGCCATATTGGGTGCCGGCGGGCAGCGAGGGCAGGATGCGCGCGATCGCGGAATCGACCAGCAGCGTGCTCGCCACCATGTCGCGGCCCCAGCCGAAATCGATCGAGATCTGCGCCGAGCCCCGACTCGTCGCCGAACGGACGTCCTGCACGCCGGGGATCGCGCGGATCGCCTCCTCGACCGGGCGGGTGACGGTGAGCGCGGTCTGGTCGGCCGGGCGGCTGCCGGAATCGAGATCGACCACGACGCGCGGGAACGAGACCTGCGGGAACAGGCCGATCGGCAGCGACAGCGCCGCGAAGGCGCCCGCGATCGCCAGCGCCAGCGCGATGAGGACGAACGCGCGCGACTGTTCGCGCAGCAGCCGTTCGAGCATCAGCGCGACCGCCGCACGGCATCGCCGTCCTGCACCTGATAGGCGCCGTCGACGATCAGCGGCCGCTGCCGGTCGATCGCGCCGGTGACGACATCGCCGTCGTCGGAGGCGAGCGCGACCGCGACGGGCACCGCCTTGGCCTTGCCGCCGGCGATCTGGAAGACGTGCGCCGGGCCGCCGGCGGTGACCACCGCGCGGTGTGGCACCACCCAGCCCGACACCTGTCCGGTGGCGATCGCGACCCGCATGCCCTCGCCGGGCAGCAGGCTGCCGCGTGGAAAGGCGATGTCGACGTCCACCAGCCGCGTCTTCGCGTTGAGCGCGCTGTCGACGCGCAGCACATGTCCCGCGAGCGGTGCCCCCCCTGAGAGCCGCACCAGCGACGCGGGCTGGCCGACCGCGACCGCGCCGCGTTCGGACGGATCGATGCCCACCGTCACGACGACGCCGCCCGCCTTCACCAAAGTGAGGATCGCCGCGCCGGCCGGGGTGCGGTCGCCCTGCGCCACGGTGACGGCGGTGACGATGCCGTCGAACGGTGCGGTCAGCAGATGGCCGTCGGTCCCCGCCCCTTCGGCCCGCAGTGCGGCGAGCGCGGTCTGTGCGTCGGCGACCGCCCTGTCCGCCTGCACGAGCTGGTCCTGGGTGGCGAATTGCTGACCCAGCAATTGCGCGGTGGTGGCGCGTTGCTTCTGCGCGGCCTTCAGCGCGTCGACCGCCTGCGTGTAGCTGCTGCGCGCGGACGGCGCGGTGACGAAGCGCGCGAGCGCCTGCCCGGCATGCACCGCCGCGCCCGGCGTGACCATCAGCCGGGTCACTTGCCCCGGCTGCGCCTCGCTGAAGGTCCGCGTGCCGTCGAGTGCGGGCGCGACCGACCCGTAAGCGGTGACGGTGCGCGGCAGCGATCCCGGTATCGGCGCGGCGGTGGAGACGAGCACGCTGGGCGTCGGCGTCGGCGCGACATCGGGCGTCCCGCCGCCACATCCGCTTAGCAGGATCGTGGCGGCGAGCGCCGTCCGCGCCCTCATCGCGGCGCCACCGGCAGGTCGACGGTCGGCAGGCCGTCGCCGACCAGCGTCTGCAGCGCGATCCGCCGATCGAGCAACGCCAGTTCCAGCGTCATGATGTCCTGTTCCTTGGTGAAGCGGTTCGAGACGAGATCGATATAGCTGCGCTCGTCGATGTTGGACTGGCCGAACGCGGTTTGCGCGCGAGCGGCGGCGAGGCGCGCTGCGGGCAGGTCGCGGCGCTGCGCGGCGAGCTGCGCCGAGAGCTGCTCCATCTCGCGCAGCATCGCGCCGACCGTGCCCGTTGCTGTCGCCAGCCGCGCCGCATAATCGGCGTGGAGCTGCGCACGCGTCGCCTCGGCGATCGCGATATTGCTCCGGTTGCGATCGAACAGCGGCAGGCCGAGCGTCGCGCCGGGGCCGCCATTTACGACCTTCGAACTGTCGCTGGTGGCGCTGCCGCCCAGCACCAGATCGGGGAATTGCGAGAGGATCGCCTGCCGCACCTGCTCGTCGGCGGCGGCATAGCCCATCTGCAACGCGATCAGATCGGGCCGTCGGCTGGGCAGGGCGCCGAGCCCGGCGCGGATCGCAGCCGGATCGAACGGCGGCAGATCGGGCTCGGCGGCGAGCGGCACGACCACGTCGGGCGCAAGCCCCAGCAGCGCATCGAGTTGATGCATCGATGCCAGTTGCTTCTGGTCGAAAGCATCGAGCGCCGTGCGCGCGGCCTGCAGCGCGATCCGGTCAGGCGCGACGATCACCAGCGTGGTGTTGCGCGCGGCGAGCGCCTGTTCGAGCTTGGCGTTGCGATCGGCGAGCAGGCGATAGGCCGCCGCATAGCTGGGCCGGGTGCGGGCGCCGACGATCAGATCCGCCGCGATCTGCCGCGCCTGCCCCGCCACCTGCCACTCCTGCCAGACGATCTCGGCGGCCACCTGCTGCTCGCCATCGGCAGCGGCGCGGCGTTTCGACCGATAGGTGACGAGTGCCTTGATATCCTGGCCGATGCCGATGTTCCACGCCGGCACGGTGCCGGGGCCCGACAGCAGCGGCAGGAACGCGCCGGTCAGCGCCGGATTGGGGAGGATGCCGGCCTGCCGGGTACGCCCGGCGGCGACCGCGCGGTTGCGCCGCGCGGCCTGGAGATCGGGGTTGTTCGCCAGCGCGAGGCCGACCACCTGCGCGATCGACAGCGGCGTGCCCGGCGCCGCGGCGCCGGCCAGCGCATCGATGCGCGGGGCGAGCGGCGCGGCCGGTGCCAGCGGCAGCGCGCCGTAATGGGCGCACCCGCCGAGCAGAAGCGCGGCGAGCGCGCCGACCGCGTTCGGCAAGGTCTTCATGCCACGTCTCCCGAGCGGATCTGCTCCCCGTGCTGCGCCCGCCGCACTAGCTCGCCCCTCGGTGGTTGCGGAAATTATATATCCCCAACCCGCGACCGGCCGGGGCCCCGCTTCACCGGGGCGTCGCCTCCTTGCCGTGATAATAGGCCGCCAGCACGTCGAACGCGGCCTTGCGCTCGCCCGTTTCGGAGATCAGCCCCTTGCGGTTCCAGCCCTGCTGGAAATCGGGGTTCTGCCGGCGCGGCGAGCGGAAATCCTTCAGGATCCAGGGCGACAGGCCCCGCAGCGTCGGCAGCCGGTCCGCCATGGCCAGCGTGGCGCGGTAATAATCCGCCTGGAACTCCTCGGAGAATTTCTGTTCGTGAACGGGATCGTGGAAGCCCGCGCGCGCGTCCGCGCCCAGCTCGGAAAAGATCAGCGGCCGGTTCGGGGGCACGTGCCAGATGCTCCCCGGCAGATCGGCGAGGCGATCCTGCGTGTACCAGCCATTATAAGTGTTGATCGCCAGCACATCGAGCGAGTCGGCGAGCGGATCGGCCAGCGTCATCACCGGATGGCCGCCCGCGTCCGATCCCTCCACCAGCAGGGCGGCGCTGACGAGCCGCGTGTCGTCGAGCCGGCGGGCATCGGCCACCAGCGTGCGCAGGAACGCGTTGCGCGCGTCCGTCACCGGCGTTTCGTTGGCCACGCTCCAGATCGCCACCGCCGCGCGGTTGCGATCGCGCAGGATGTTTTCGGCCAGCATCGTCCGCGCGCGCGCCAGCGTCGCCGGGTTCGACCAGGCGACGCGCCAATAGACCGGCACCTCGCTCCAGACGAGCAGGCCCATCTCGTCGGCGAGGCGCAGTGTCACCTCGCTGTGCGGGTAATGCGCCAGGCGGACGTAATTGCCGTGCAGCCCGTCCTTGATCTCGCCGAGCAGCGCGCGCGCGGCGGCGGGCGTCATCGCGCGCGTCGGATCGACGCCCAGCTCCTCCTCGTGCATCGAGATGCCGCGCAGGAAGATCGGGCGGCCGTTGAGCAGGATGTCCGACCCGCGCACCGCCAGCGTGCGAAAGCCGATCCGGTCGCGCCAGCGATCCGCGCCCGCGCTGACCGCGACGTCGTAGAGCCGCGGCCGATCGGGCGACCAGCGGACCAGCGCGCGCGGCGCGGCGATCGTCGCGTGCCAGTCGCCCCGCGCATCCGTCACCCCGGCGCGGTCCAGCTTCAGGTCGGCGATGTGCAGCGCAACCGGATGGTTCGCCGCCTGCGGCCCGTCGAGATGCACGTC
Organism: Sphingomonas sp. GC_Shp_6; assembly: GCF_026540835.1. Taxonomy (NCBI): domain Bacteria; kingdom Pseudomonadati; phylum Pseudomonadota; class Alphaproteobacteria; order Sphingomonadales; family Sphingomonadaceae; genus Sphingomonas; species Sphingomonas sp. GC_Shp_6. The sequence goes on from NZ_JALNUO010000021.1 coordinate 8,828, forward strand.
GACCGCCAGGGTGCCGTCGCGCGCCAGCCGCACCCAAGCATCGTCGACATAGGTGTCGGGCGTGGCGATCAGCCGGACGGGGCGCGTGATCCCGCCGTAATTCTCCCAGTCGGTGACGGGCGGCGGCACGGTCGCCTCGTTCGCCTGCGAATCGACGCCGATGGTGATCTGGTTGTCGCCATCGCGCAGCAACCGCGTCACGTCGAACGCGAAGGGGGTGAAGCCGCCCTCGTGCCGGCCGACTTCGCGGCCGTTGAGATAGACGATCGTCGCATAGTTCGCCGCGCCGAAGCGCAGGAAATAGCGCCCCCGGCGCGCGACCGGCGCGGGGAAGCTGCGCTGATACCACATCAGCCCGTCATAATGGCGCAGCTCGGGCGCTTCGGTCAGCCAGGAGGAGGGCAGGGTCGTCAGCGGCGAATGCGCGAGATCGAATTCGTAGAGCACCCGGCTGTCGCTCGCCATCGCCTGGCGGACATCGACGTCGCGCCAGCGCTGCTGGCCGGAATCGGGCGCGCCGCCGTGAAAGCCGGCGATCCCCGAACGGAACGGATCGATCGAATAATGCCATGCGCCCGACAGATCGGTGCCGTCGCGCAGGTCGGCGGCGACCAGCAGCGGAGCCGGGCGCGGCGGCGGCTCCTGAGCGGCGAGCGGCGTGGCCGCCAGCATCAGCGTCATCGCGATCGCGCGTGTCCAGCCCGGTATCGTCATCGCGTCTCTCCTGTCGCGCGGGGCCTCGGCGGGCACCGCGTCATGTTCGTCCAGCCTTAACCCCGCGCCGCCTGCGCCACGCCGCGCTCCAGCCCGCGCAGCTCGGCCAGGCCGCGCATCCGGCCGAGCAGCGAATAGCCCGGATTGGTGCGCCGGGTCAGGTCGTCGAGCATCTGGTGGCCATGGTCGGGGCGCATCGGCAAGGCGCGGCCGGTGCGCTGTTGCAGGCGGTGCACCGCGGCCATCACCGCCGGCATGCCCGCATCGCCCTCGAGATGCGCCGCTTCGTGGAACGCGCCGTCCGCTTCGCGCCGGACGGAGCGGAGATGGAGAAAGCCGATCCGGTCGCCCAGCCGCTCGACCATGCCGGGCAGGTCGTTGTCGGCGCGGACGCCGAACGACCCGGTGCACAGGCACAGCCCGTTCGACGCCGCCGGCACCCGGCGGAACAGTTCGGCCACATCCGCCTCGGTGCTGACGACGCGCGGCAGGCCGAAGATCGGGAAGGGCGGATCGTCGGGATGGACGACCAGCGCCAGCCCCAGCGCGTCGGCGACCGGGCAGACGGCCTCGAGAAAGGCGACATGGTTCGCGCGCAGCCCGTCGGCGTCGAGCCCGTCATAGAGCGTCATCGCCTGGCGGAACGCGTCGAGCGTGAAGCTCTCCTCGCTGCCCGGCAGGCCGGCGATGATCGTCCGCTCCAGCCGGTGCCGCGCGGCGTCGTCCATCGCGGCGAAGCGGCGTTCGGCGGCCGCCAGCGTCTCGGCGGTATAGTCGGCCGCCGCGCGCGGCCGCTTCAGCAGGAACAGATCGAAGGCCGCGACGGCGGTCAGTTCGAAACGGAGTGCCAGCGCCCCGTCGGGCAGGGGCCAGGCCAGATCGGTCCGCGTCCAGTCGAGCAGCGGCATGAAATTATAGGTGACGGTGCGGATGCCGTTCGCCGCGAGATGGCGCAGGCTTTCGGTATAGGCGGCGATCAGCCGGTCCCAATCCCGGCCGCGCACCTTGATCCCCTCGTCCACCGGCAGGCTTTCGACCACCGTCCAGTCGAGCCCGGCGGCGCGGATCATCGCCTTGCGCGCGGCGATCGCCTCGTGCGGCCACACCGCGCCGTTGGGCAGTTCGTGCAGCGCGGTGACGATCCCCGTCGCGCCCGCCTGGCGGATATCGCGCAGCGCCACCGGATCGGCGGGGCCGAACCAGCGCATCGTCGGCGTCATCCATACGGGGCCGGTCCTATCGTCCATCGTCGCGTTCATCGTGCAGGCTTGGTCTCGAACATCATGCCCGTGGCGCGGCTCGGCTGGAATCCCTTCCAGGTCGTCGCGGCGGGCGGCCCCGGGCTGTAACCGGCATAGCGGCCGATCGGTGCCGTGGCCCAGCGGCCGGAATCGGAATCGGCGACGAGACCGTCGAGATAGGCGTCCCTGCTCGCGTCGCCCTTCACATGGCGGTCAAGAAAGGCGGTGATGAAATGCGCCTCCACCGGCAGCAGCCGGTCCTTGCGCCACACCGCGTCCTCGAACCAGTCGAGATCCCAGAAGCTGTGGCGCATCGCAGGCGGGGCGCCGACCAGCGCGATGCTGTGCGCCGCCTCCTTGAACGTCAGCAGATAGCGTGGCGCGCGGACCGCGCCGTCGAACAGCGCCCGGACCGCCGGATAGCCGACGACATGGTCCTGCCCGCCGACGACGAACAAGGTCGGCGTGGTGATCGCGGCGAGACCTGCGCCCGACCAGATCGCCGCGTCGCCGAACCGGTTGGCCGGCGAGATCGCGACGACCGCCTTGAGCCCCGCGACCCGGAGGTCGGTCGCCTTCGCGCCACCAGCGGCGTAAGGCGAAAGCACGCCGCGCGTCATGTCGCCGAGCGCCGGGTTTAGCGGCGCACCCGCCGCGGTCAGGACGCCGTAGCCGCCCATCGAATAGCCGATCAGCGCGGTGCGATCAGCATCCGCGGCGGCAAAGAGGCCTTCGCCCGCCCGCGCGCGACGCTGCGCCTCCGCCGCGACGAACGCGATGTCGAGCGGCCGGCGCGCGATCGGGCCGCTGTGCGCCTGGGCGGTTCGGATGCTGATCGGCGGATCGCGGAACGCGGGCGCGACGACGACATATCCCTTGCTCGCCAGATTTTCGCCGAGCCATGACAGGACCTCGGGCGTGTTCCCATAACCGTGCGCGAGGATGACGAGCGGAAATCGCCCGGTCGCGGCGGCAAGGCCGGGGGTGGCGAGCCCGGGTACGTCGAACGGTATGTCGACGCCGTTTTCGCCCGAAAGCGCGGTGTGATAGGTCGTGCCGGGGCCGGCAGCCGCGGCCGGATACCAGATCTTGAGCGGCAGGACGCGGTCCGTCACCACGGGCGCGGTCGCGCCCTGCGTCGGATCGGCCTGACGAGGCTGGACGAACTGCGCATCCGCCACGCCGATCGGATGAGCGCCCAGTTTCGCTAGCTCGGGCGCGTCGACGGGCGGACGGGCGGGTGCATCCTGCAAGGTTTGCGCGATGCCGCCCGTCGTCACCGTCGCCAGCGCGGCCCCGGCGAGCGCCACGATCCTTGTCCTCAAACCCATTACCCGTCTCCGCTTGCGTGCCGCCGCCCGAACCGCCGACCCCGTCAGTAGTTCAGCGCGACCCTCAGCCCCGCATAACGACGGAAATCACGGGGCAGCAGCGCCTGCGTCGCCACGATCTGGTTCGCCGCGTTCCCGCCGAAATTGCCGGCGGTGTTCACCAGCGAGGCGTAATATTGCTGGTCGAACACGTTGTTCACGAACGCGACCACCTCCCAGCGACGATCCGCGTCGCGGACGCCCAGGCCCAGGTTGACGATATGGAAGGCGGGTTGGAACGTCTGTGGATCGTCGATCGCGTAGTTTACGCTGCTCTGATACTGCCAGTTGACCTGCCCGACGCCGCGCAGATTGTGGCCGAGCGACGGCGAATAATCGCCGCTGATCGTGAACTTCCATTCCGGCGCCTGCGCCACGCGCATCCCGGTCAGGTTCTGTCGGGCCGGCGTGCCGATGCAGCCCTGCGCCACGGTCTGCAGCGGATAGCATTGCCCGACCGGGTAATCGCTGTACTTGGCATCGAGATACGTCACCGACCCGCCGACGTTCAGATCCGCGCCGAGACGGGCCGAGGTCTCCAGCTCGACGCCCCTGGTGGTCAGCCCGCCGACATTGGTCAGCCGGTAATTCTGCGTCCCGTCCGCCAGCGTCTCGATCGATTGCGCCTGCAGGTCGCGATAATGCGTGTCGAACAGCGTGACGTTGAAGGTCAGGTGCCGGTCGAACAGCTGTGTACGCGCGCCCAGTTCCCAGTCGCCCGAATGCTCGGGCCGGATCGGACCCGCCGCCGCGCGATTCTGGTTGAAACCGGTGCTGAGATCGTAGGTCTGGCCCTTATATCCCGTCGCCCGCGTGCCGAAGACCATGAAGTCGGGGCTGAATTCGTAGCGCAGGCTCGCCTTGTACGTGACCGCGGTGTCCTCCGCATTGCCGCTGTAGAAGGCGTTGTTCGCGGCCCGATCGAGGAAGCTGTAGGCGACATGCTCGTTCTGCACCCGTCCGCCGCCGGTCAGCGTCAGCTTGGGCAGGAATTCCCAGTCCGCCTGCGCGAACCCCGCGACCTGCGCGGACTTGGACGTGGCATACCAGTTGGCGATCGAGAATTGCGGGCCGCGCGAGAACGGCCGGTTGAAATCCGTCTCCGCGAAATAGCCGCCGATCGTGTAGCGGAACGGCTTCTGGCTGGAGGATTGCAGTCGCACCTCCTGCGTCACCTGCTTGGAATTGAAGGCGCCGACCTGGTTGTTGTTGCCATAGGGACCGGGTGCCGAGGTGTCGTCCTGATCCAGATAATCGTCGAGGTGGAAGACGTCGTAGGAGGTCAGCGAGATCAGGTTGGCATCCTTCAGGACGCCGAGCTCGATGCGCAGATATCCCCCGCCGCCATGATATTTGGTGCGCGCATCCAGATTGTTGCTGACATTCTGGTTCTGCGCGTTGAGCGTGATGCCGGGGAAATCCACCGCGGGGGTGAGGCCCGGCTGGCCGCGCAGCAGCGCGATGGGCGAGACGTTGATGAACGGGCGTCCCACCGTGGTGTTGCCGTTCACATAATTGCCCGACAGCGTGACCGCGGAATTGTCCGTCGGCGTCCAGCGGAGCTTGCCGCGCAGGTTGATCGATTCGCGGCCGTTCACTTCCTTGTTGTCGAAGACGTTGCGGACGTTGCCGCTCCAGTAATTATAGGCGGCCGAGACGACATAGCCTACCTGCGGCGAGATCGGTCCCGAGATGCTGACATTGCCGCCATGTTCGTCGTCGGTCGTCACCGCGGCATTGGCGCGCACGCGCAGTTCATCGGTCGGGGCGCGGGTGATGATGTTGATGAGACCCGCCGAGGCCGATTTGCCGTACAGCGTGCTTTGCGGCCCGCGCAGCACCTCGATCCGCTCGACATCGGGCAGATCGGTGAAGGCGCGCGCCTGGAACGCCAGCGGAACCTCGTCGACCAGCACCGCGACGCTCGATTCGACGCCGATGCCGAACGCGAAGGTGCCCACGCCGCGCAGCGACACGTTGGAATTCTGCGGCTGCTCGGCGGGGCGCACGACGAGCGAGGGCGAGATCTTGCTGAGATCCTGGAAGTTGCGCACGCCGGCCGCGGCGAGCTGCGCGGGCGCCACCACCGAAACGGCGAGCGGCACGCGCTGGATGTTTTCCGCGCGCTTGTTGGCGGTGACGATGATCTCGCCCGTGGTGGTGGCGCTGTCGACGTTGGAGGTGGGGCCGCCGGGCGCGCTCTGGGCGGGATCGGTCAACTGGCCCGAAGCCTGGGGGGTGACGGGGTCGGGCGCGGCGGGCGGCGTCTGCGCCAGCGCGGGCGCGGCACCCGCGATCAGCGCTATGGCCAGCGCCGTCCTGGCGACCGAGTTCCGGAAAACCATCATATGCCCTCTCCCTTGTAGTCGCGGCCGATCGTCGTCGGCCGTCATCCATTCGAGTGGCATATCAAATGGCCTTACCAATTGCAACGTGCCGTTGAGTATGGCGACGAAGTGGTCAGAACGGACCAGCGCGGGCGCGACGCCGATTGCCGATCAAGGCAAGCGTCTGTAGAGCAGGGGATCGTCATGCCGATAGCCTCGTGATCCGACCAATCCGCCCCGCACCGTCCATCCGCCAGGCGGGGGGACGCAAGCTGTACCAGCAGGCCGCCGCCGCGATCGCGGCGCTGATCCAGCGCGGCGATTATCGGCCGGGGCAGCGCATCCCGTCGGAACGCGAGCTGGCCGAGGAGCACAAGGTCAGCCGGCCGACGATCCGCGAGGCGCTGATCGCGCTGGAGGTGACCGGGCTGATCCGCTCGCGGCACGGCTCGGGCATCTTCGTGGTCGACAATCCGCCCGCCGATGCGCTGATGCTCAGCCTCGACATCGGCGCCTTCGAGCTGACCGAAGCGCGGCGGCTGTTCGAGGGCGAGGCCGCCGCGCTGGCGGCGGTGCTGATCGCCGATGCGGATCTGGAGCAGCTCGAGGCGCTGATTGCCGACATGGAGCGCGAAAATCGCGAGCAGGTCAGCGGCGAACATGCCGATCGCGAATTCCATCTGGTGATCGCGCGCGCGACGCAGAATTCGGCAATCGCGGGCGTGATCGAGACCTTGTGGGACGCGCGCTACAGCTCGCCGCTGTGCGCGCACATGCTGGAGCGCGCGCGCAGCGTCGGCGTGCAGCCGCGGATCGACGAGCATCAGGTGATCCTGAAGGCGCTGCGCGCGCGCGATCCGGCGGCGGCGCGCACTGCGATGCGCGACCATCTCGCCCGCGTGATCGAGGGCCTGCTGAAAGCGACCGAGATCGACACGATGGAACGCGCCCGTGCCGAGGTGGAGGGCAAGCGCAGCGAACTGGCGCGCCGCGCCGCCGTCTAGGGCGGGAGGACGTTGGTTGATCCAGCCACGCAATCCGTTCGTGCTGAGCTTGTCGAAGCACGCTCCCACAATCGGGCGTTGCATGTGGTGCCCGCCCTTCGACGAGCTCAGGGGGAACGGGTTGAGGTAATTTCATCGAACTGCGGGACGTCGCGCTACACGGCGAGCGTCACGCCGATCCGTCCCTCCAGTGTCGCCGCATCCCCCGCGCCGCCTTCGACGATCAGCGTTCGCCCGTCGCCCGGCGGGAGGAGCAAGGTGACGCGGTCGTCACCCCAGACGCCCGGCCCATCGCGCGTGACGGCGATGGTGACGCGGGCGGCATCGGCATGGCCGCTCACGCGCCAGCGATCGATCGGCCCGTCGCCATCGCCGGCATCCTCCACTGCGCTCCAGGCGAAGTCGCCGATCGCGGGCGGGAAGAGCCAGATGCCGCGGCGATAAGCGCCGGGCTGCCAGCCGCCGCGCGCCAGATCGACCAGCATCGCCGAGCCCGCGCGGGCGAGCAGCGGCGGCGGCCCGTCGAGCGGGGCGGCCAGCGTGACGGTGTCCCCACCCGCGATCCGCTCGCCGGTCCACACCGCGATCCAGTCGGCTCCCGCCGGTGGCCGCACCACGCGCGTCGTCGCACCGGACTCTACGACGGGCGCGACCAGCAGGTCGGGGCCGAGCAGATGGTCGTCGCTCTCCGCCCAGGCGCCCGGATCGTCGGGGAAGTCGAGCCAGGTGGGGCGCACCATCGGTTCGCAATCGGCATGATAGCGGTGAAGCCGATCGTAGAAGAACGGGATCAGCGTCTGGCGCAGCGCCATCAGCCGGCGGATCGCGGGCAGCGCCTCGGGATACATCCAGGGTTCGTTGACGGTGCGGTCGTCGTTCCAGCTATGGATGCTGAAGCGCGGCATCATCACGCCCGCCTGCACCCAGCGCACCAGCAGCTCGGGCGAGGGCGCCGGGCCCGAAAAGCCGCCCACATCGTGGCCGCTGTTCGATACGCCGGACAGCGCGAGGCCGATCGCCTGGCGGCCATTGTAGCGCAAGGTCTTCCATTCGGTGCGATTGTCGCCCGTCCAGGTCTGCGCGTAACGCTGGAGGCCGGCCATGCCCGACCGCGTGACGACATAAGGCCGGTCGGCCGGACGTGCCTCGACCTGCGCCCGCCTGGAGGCGCGCATCATCAGCATCGGCTGGACGGGCCGCATCGCCGCCGCCGGCCGGTCCTCGCCGAAGCCCGCGAAGCGCGCGCGGGCGTCCCACAGCTCATATTCGTTGTTGTCGTTCCACGTTGCCGCAATGCCCGTATCGAGCAATGCCGCGGTCACCTGCTCGCGCCACCAGCACGCCGCGTCGGGTTTGGTGAAGTCGATATAGCTGCCGACCTCGTCCCAGAATTGCGCCTCGACCGGCACGCCGTCCGCATCGGCCACGAAGAACCCGGCGGCAGCCACCGCGTCGTAATGTGGATGGCTGCGCAGCAGGGCGGGCTTGATGTTGGGGACGAGCTGCACGCCCGCGGCGGCATAGCCCGCGACGAATGCGGCGGGGTCGGGAAACTTGTCGCGGTTCCAGTGGAAGACATAGCGTTTGTCGCCGATCGAGGTGTAGCCCGACGACAGATGGAACGAGGTGCAGCCGAGATCATGGTCGGCGCAGCGTTCGAGGAACCCCGCCATCTGTACCGCCGCGTCGGGCGCGTCGGTATAGGTCATGGTCGAGCCCGAATAGCCGAGCGACCAGCGCGGCATCAGCGCGGGGCGACCGGTCAGCCAAGTGAAGCGCCGCGTGACCGCCAGCGGATCGGGGCCGGCGATCATCCACAGATCGACATCGCCCGCATCGGCGACGACGTGGCGGTAGAGCCCGTGATAATTGTCGAGCTCGCGGCCGAGGTCCACGGTCACGTCGGCGACGCTGTCGTAGAATTCGCCGTGGCAGCGCCCCGCGGCGTCGGCGACGAGCAGATAGGGCATGGATTTGTAGAGCGGATCGCTGGATTCGGCGTCGAAGCCCATCGGATCGACATTGGTCAGGCGAAAGCGGCGGCCGGCGCGATCGGTGTCGCCGGTGCGGTCGCCGAGGCCGTGGAAGCGCTCGCCCGCGCTCCGCGCGAGATAATGGTGCGCGCGGCCGTCCCACCAGCCGAAATCATAGGCCTGGGTGGGGCGATCGGCCGCCATCGGCACCCAGTCGGCGCCCGCGCGCTGCTCCCAGGTGCAGTGCAGGCCGTGCAGCCGCACGGTCAGCCGCAGTGCCGCCGTTCGGATCGTCAGCGTCTCCGCGGTCTGCTCGCACGCGAAATCGGGGCAGGCGAAGCCGTCCACGGCCATCCGGTCGCGGCCCGGCTCGGCGATGTCGGCCTGGCCCGGCGCGATCGCCCAGCTTGGGGGGCTCGTCACCCGGCCGTCCACAAGCAGCAGCAGCCGCATCACGTCCTCCTCCAGCACGAAGAGGTGCGCGACCGCGCCGGTGTCGGCGATGAGCGTCACGCGCCCGTGCGCGCGCTCGGTGCACGCGAAGCGCGGCGGGTTGGAGAGGGTGGCGCGTCTCATCGGCTGGGCTCCGGCAGCGGGGTTCGGGGCGGCGGGGTTCGGGGCAGCGTGAGCCGGCCCATGAACAGGATCAGGACGGCGGCGCCGATCAGGTCGAACACGCCCAGCAGCCCGAACAGCGGCGCATAGCCGAAGCCGTCGGCGAGCTGGCCGATCAGCAGAGAGAAGATCAGCCCGCCGATCCAGCCCGCCTGACCGATGAATCCGTTCGCGGTGCCAACCTCGGCGGGCGCGAAGACGTCGGCCGATAGCGTGTTGATGAGCCCCGAGATCATCTGGTGCGCAAAGCCGCCGACGCAGAACAGCGCGATCGCCGCATAGGGGCTGGCGGCGAGGCCGATGCACCCCGGTGCGATCATCAGCACCGCGCCGAGCGCGATGCCTGCCACGCGCGAGGGGATCAGCGCGACGCCGCGGCGCATCAGCCAGGGCGAGAGATAGCCGCCGAGGATGCCGCCCGCATCGGCGGCGAGGAAGGGCAGCCAGGCGAACAGCGCGATCTGCTGCAGGTTCATGCCGCGTTCGGTGGCGAGATAGAGCGGGATCCAGAAGCTGAAAGTCTGCCAGGCGGGCTCGGCGAGGAAGCGCGGCACCGCGATGATCCAGAAACGCTCCGACCCCAGGATCTCGCGCGCGGCCACCCGCTTGGTCGTCGCCGGCGGGCGATCGGTTGCGATCATCGCGCGCTCCTCGGCCGTGATCGACGGGTGAGTCTCGGGCGTGCGGTAGCAGGCGTACCAGGCGGCGGCCCAGACGATCCCGATCGCGCCGGTGACGACGAAGGCCCAACGCCAGCTTGCCCAGATGGTGACCGCCGCGACGATCGGCGGCGCGATCAGCGCGCCGAGCGACGTGCCCGCGTTGAACCAGCCGACCGCGACGGATCGCTCGCGCGGCGGAAACCATTCGGCCACCGCCTTGATCCCCGACGGGATCGCCGCCGCCTCGGCGAGGCCCAGCAACCCGCGATAGAAGGCGAGGCTGACCCACCCGATCGCCAGCGCGTGGAGCATGTTGGCCGCCGACCAGGCAAGGCCGAACAGCGCGAAGCCAGCGCGCAGGCCGAACCGGTCGACCAGCACGCCGGCGATCGGCTGCATCACCGTATAGGCGAGCTGAAACGCGCCGACGACATAGCTGTACTGTTTGGTCGTCATGGTCAGCGCGGATTTGAGTTCGGGCGCGAGCACGCCGAGCGAGTTGCGCGCGAGATAGTTCGCCATGGTGCCGGCGCAGATCAGCGCGACCATCCACCAGCGGAGATTCCTGATCCGCACGCCCGTCCTCCCCGTCGCGCCGTATCCGGCGTCTGGATATGGTCTAGCCGTTCGTCATTGGCCTGTCCAGATTGGCTTGGCCACTCAGCTGCCGGTTTCGACGACGGCGGTGCCCGCCTCGGCGCAGATGCCGGCGAGCGCGGCGCTGTCGAGCCGGTCGGTGATAAAATGGTCGATCGCCGCCATGTCGGCGATGCGGACCGGTGCCGGCCGGCCGATCTTGGTCCGATCGGCGGCGAGGATGACGGTGCGTGCCTGCGCGATGATGGTCTGCGACACGCGCACCTCGTCCACGTCGAAATCGAGCAGCGCGCCGTCCTCGTCGATCGCCGAGGCGCCGATCAGCGCGTAATCGACCTTGAAGCCGCGGATGAAGTCCATCGCCAGCGCGCCGACGATCGCGCGGTCGCTCGGCCGCACCCGCCCGCCCGCGGCGATCACCGCGATCGTCGGGCGGTCGGCGAGGATGTCGACGACGTTCAGGTTGTTGGTTACGACGAGCAGATCGCGATGATCGACCAGCGCGCGCGCGATCGCCTCGGTGGTTGTGCCGATGTTGATGAACAGGCTCGCGCCGTTCGGCACCAGCGCCGCCGCCGCCGCGCCGATTGCAGTCTTGGCGGCGGCGGCCACCTGCCGGCGTGCCTCGCGGTCGAGATTGTCGGTGCCCGAGGTGACGACTGCGCCGCCATGCACGCGCGACAGCATGGCGCGGCTGGCGAGCAGGTTGAGGTCGCGACGGATCGTCTGCGGCGTCACCGCGAGCGCGGCGGCGAGCGCATCGACGCCGACGCTGCCGGTGTGCCGCGCGAGTTCGAGGATGCGCGTATGGCGCCGGGCGATCGTGTCGGCGTTTTCCATTCTTGCGGTTTCAGCCTGCCGGGGCGGTGGCGGCGAGATGGCGTTCGAGCCGCTCAGCGGTGCCCGGCGGCACATGGAGGCCGAGCTTGCTCCGCCGGTAGAGGATGTCCTCGGCGGTCCGCGCCCATTCGCGCGTCACGAGCCACGCCACCTCGGCGGTCGTGAGGCCACCGCCCAGATCCTCGCCCAGATCGGCGATCGTCCGCGCCTCGCCGAGCAGCGCGCGCACCCCGGTGCCATAGGCGCGCGCCAGCCGGCGGAGCAGCGCCGGGGCGAAACCCGGCCGTTCGGCGACGAGCGTCGTCAGGAATGCATCGAAATCGGCCATGTCGCCGCCGGGCAGCGTGGCGCCCGCCGTCCACGCCGGGCCGGCTTTCGGGAAATGCGGCGCCAGTTCGCGCAGCGCATGTTCGGCGAGCTTGCGATAGGTGGTGATCTTGCCGCCGAAGACGCTCAGCATCGGCGCCCCGCCGTCGCCGCCGGTTTCCACGTCGAGCACGTAATCGCGCGTCACCGCGGATGCGCTGCCCGCCTGATCGTCGTAGAGCGGGCGGATGCCGGCATAGCTCCACGCGATGTCCGCCTCGCCGATCCGGCGCGCGAAATAGCGGTTGGCGGTGTCGAGCAGATAGCGCGTCTCGCCGTCGCTGATCTGCGCCTTGGCGGGGGCGCCCTGCCACGGCTCGTCGGTCGTGCCGATCAGCGTGAATCGTCCCTCATAAGGGATGGCGAAGACGATCCGCCGATCGGGATTCTGGAGCATGAAGGCGTGGTCGCCCTCGTACAGTCGTGGCACGACGAGGTGGCTGCCCTTGACGAGCCGAACGCCGCGCTTCGTCTGCGTCTCGCCCGTCGCACGCAGTATCTCGGCGACCCAGGGGCCCGCCGCGTTGACGAGCGCGCGGGCGCGCACCGTCCGTTCGCCGGACGCGTCCGCGATGGTCGCGCGCCAGCCGCCCGGTTCGCGCTGCGCCGAGAGGAGGCGCGTCCGCGTCCGTATGTCGGCGCCGCGATCGGCGGCATCGCGCGCGTTCAGCACGACGAGGCGGCTGTCCTCCACCCAGCAGTCGGAATAGACGAACGCCCGCCCGCCACGCGCCGCCAGCCCGTCGCCGCACGGCGATCGGTCGAGCGCGATCGTCTCGGTGCCGGGCAGCTGCTTGCGGCCGCCCAGATGGTCGTAGAGGAACAGCCCCAGCCGTACCATCCAGGCCGGGCGCGGCGACTGGGTCTGCGGCAGCACGAAGCGCAGCGGCCAGATGATGTGCGGCGCCATGCCCCAGAGCCGCTCGCGCTCGATCAGCGCCTCGCGCACCAGCCGGAACTCGCCATATTCCAGATAGCGCAGGCCGCCATGGATCAGCTTGGTCGAGGCCGACGAGGTGTGGCCGGCCAGATCGTCCTGCTCGACCAGCAGCACCGACAGCCCGCGCCCGGCCGCGTCGCGCGCGATCCCCGTGCCGTTGATGCCGCCGCCGACGATCAGCAGGTCGACCATCTCGTTCGTTGCGTCCATGATCCCCGTTATCACGTCGCGCGCAAAACCGAAAGCGTTGACGCGCGAACGAAAACGAACGAGCATCGAAACGAAAAGGAGAGGACGCGTGGCGGCTACCCATATTCTGGCGATCGATCAGGGTACGACCTCGACCCGCAGCATCGTGTTCGATCGCGCCGCGCGGCGCGTGGCGGCCGCGCAGGCCGAATTCGCGCAACATTATCCCGCCCCCGGCTGGGTGGAGCACGATCCCGAGGACATCTGGCGCGACGTGCTGGCCACCGCGCGCGAGGCGATCGCGCTGAGCGGGGTGGGGGCGGACGGCATCGCCGCGATCGGCATCACCAACCAGCGCGAGACGACGCTCGTGTGGGACCGCGCGACCGGCGCGCCGATCCACCGCGCGATCGTGTGGCAGGACCGGCGCACGGCAGCGGCGTGCGAGGCGTTGCGCGCGGACGGCGTGGAGGACGCGGTGCGCGCACGCACCGGCCTGTTGATCGACCCCTATTTCAGCGCGACCAAGATCGGCTGGATCCTCGACCATGTGGAGGGCGCGCGCGTGCGGGCGGAGCGGGGCGAGCTCGCGTTCGGGACGATCGACTGTTTCCTGCTGTGGCGGCTGACCGGCGGCGCGGTGCACGCCACCGACGTCACCAACGCGTCGCGCACCTTGCTGTGGAACATCCACGACAATCGCTGGGATGCGGACCTGTGCGCGCGGCTCGACATCCCGATGGCGATGCTGCCCGCGGTGCACGACAATGCGCACCGCTACGGCACCACCGCGCCCGGCCTGTTCGATGCCGAGATCCCGATCGCGGGCATCGCCGGCGACCAGCAGGCGGCGCTGATCGGCCAAGCCTGTTTCCGGCGCGGCACCGCCAAGGCGACCTATGGCACCGGCTGTTTCCTGCTGCTCAACACCGGCGAACGCGCGGTCGCATCAGCCAACCGGCTGCTCACCACGCCCGCCTATCGGCTGGACGGCGTCACGACCTATGCGCTGGAAGGATCGATCTTCGTCGCCGGCGCCGCGGTGAAATGGCTGCGCGACGGCATCGGCGTGATCGCCCATGCGCGCGAGACCGACGGCATGGCGACGCGCGTGCCCGACAGCCACGGCGTCTATATGGTGCCCGCGTTCGTCGGACTGGGCGCGCCGCACTGGGATCCCGGTGCACGCGGCGCGATCTTCGGGCTGACGCTCGGCTCCACCCAGGCGCATCTCGCGCGCGCGGCGCTGGAGGCGGTCGGCTATCAGACGCGCGATCTGGTCGAGGCGATGGTGGCGGACGGCGCGCGGCGCCCGGCGGCCTTGCGCGTCGATGGCGGAATGGCGGGGAACGACTGGCTGTGCGGCTTTCTCGCCGACCTGCTCGAAGTGGCGGTGGAGCGGCCGCACGAGCTGGAGACGACCGCACGCGGGGCGGCGTTTCTGGCCGGGCTGGCGACGGGCCTGTGGTCGGGGCTGGACGAGATCGAAGCGCTCTGGTCGCGCGAGCGATGTTTCGAGCCGGCGATGGCGCCCGACCACCGCGCGACCCTGGTGGCGGGCTGGCAGGATGCGCTACGCCGCACGTTGGGATAGCGCCGGCTACCGTCAGGTTGTCCGCCTGCATCCGTTCGTGCTGAGCGTACCGGTGCATGCGGCACAGGCCCTTCGACACGCTCAGCGCGAACGGACCAAGGCAACGTCGCCGAACGCCAGCGCGGCTCAGCCGCCGCGGGCGAGCGACGCATAGGGTGCGTCGGCGGTGCGGGCGGGCACGGCGCCGCGGTTCATCACCACCCATCCCGCCAGCCGGTGCCCCGCGAGCGCCGCCACCGCCGGCGGATCGCCCGCGAGCCGCGCGTGGAGATAGCCGGCGTTGAACGCGTCGCCCGCGCCGCTCGTGTCGCGCGGCACCAGCGCTTCGGGCGGCGGCACGGCGATACCGTCGGCCAGGCAGCCCGCCGCGCCCAGCTTCACGACCGTTTCGCCCACGCCTGCGGCGCGCCAGGCGGCAAGGACGGCGGCGGCCTCGCCCGTCCCGGTCAGCGCGGCCTCGTCCTCCAGCGTCGGCAGGCCGATATCGGTGAGCGCGATCGCCTCGGCATGCGCGGCCAGCGCGTCGTCGCGGTCGTGCCACAATGCCGGGCGGTAGTTGGTGTCGAACGCCACGCGCCCGCCCCGGCGGCGAACGCGCGCGGCCAGGGCGAACAGCGCGCGGCGGCCCTCGGGCGGCAGGATCGCCAGCGAGATCATCGAGAAGACGAGCAGGTCGGCGCGTTCGGCCTCGACCAGTGCGGCGTCGATCCCCGGCAGCGCGAACAGCCCGCGTGCCGCGCTTTCGCCGCGCCAATAGGTGAAGTGGCGCTCGCCATCGGGATCGTTGGTGATCGCATAGAGGCCGGGCCGACGCCGCGGATCGGTGAGGATCATGGTGGTGTCGATCCCCTCCGCCGCCCAGGCGCCCAGCAGGTCGCGGCTGAACGGATCGTCGCCAAGCGCGGTGAGATAGGCGACGTCGCCGCCGAGCCGCGCGAGATGGACCGCGCTGTTCAGCGTGTCGCCGCCATGGCCCAGCCGCCAGCCACCGGCGCCGTCCCCCGCCAGCTCGATCATGCCCTCGCCAACCACCACGATCTTCGCCATGCCGATCCTCTCGCCGCTTGCCTTACCAATTCACGCCCGCTGGTAAAACAAATAACCGGCGCTAGACTGCACGCATGACGCGCCCCCTCCTTCTCGACGACGACCGGCTGCTGCCAAGCGATCCGGTTCAGCGCCCGATCGCCCGTGCGCTCTACGCCTCGGTCGCCGGCCTGCCGATCGTCTCGCCGCACGGCCATACCGATCCGCGCTGGTTCGCCACGAACGAACCCTGGCGCGACGCGACCGAATTGCTCCTCGCGCCCGATCATTATATCTTCCGCATGCTCTACAGCCAGGGCGTTCCGCTCGACGCGCTCGGCGTTCCCGCGCGCGGGGGTCCCTGCGTGGGCGATCCACGCGAGGCGTGGCGGCTCTTCGCCGCGCATTACCATCTTTTCCGCGGCACGCCGTCGCGGCTGTGGCTCGATCATGCGTTCGCCACCGTGCTCGGCATGGACGTCCGGCTGGAGGCGGAGACCGCCGATCTCTATTACGACCGGATCGGTGAGCAGCTCGCGACGCCGGCCTTCCGCCCGCGCGCGCTGTTCGACCGGTTCGGGATCGAATTGCTGGCGACGACCGAGGGCGCGGAGGCGGATCTGTCCGCGCACCACGCGATCCGCGCCTCGGGATGGGGCGGGCGGGTCGTCACCACCTATCGCCCCGACGGCGTGATCGACGTGGAGCATGAGGGCTTCGCCGCGGCGATGGCGCGCTTTGCGGAGCTGACCGGCGAGGATGTGTGGTCGTGGCGCGGCTATCTCGCCGCGCACCGCCGCCGCCGCGCCGATTTCCGCGCCGCGGGTGCGACCGCCACCGATCACGGCCACCCCTCCGCGCGCACCGCGAACCTGTCGGATGCCGAGGCGGCGGCGCTGTTCGCGCGCGTTACCCGGCCCGGCTGGACGGCGGATGAGGCCGATCTGTTCCGCGCGCAGATGCTGACCGAGATGGCGCGGATGAGCGTGGAGGACGGCATGGTGATGCAGCTCCACCCCGGCTCGTTCCGCAACCACAATGCAGCGCTGTTCGCCAGCCACGGCCGCGACAAGGGCGCCGACCTGCCGGTCCGCGTCGATTATGTGGCGGCGCTGAAGCCCTTGCTCGACGTCGTGGGCAACGAACGCGATTTCACGCTGATCCTCTTCACGCTCGACGAATCGACCTATGCGCGCGAGCTGGCGCCGCTCGCCGGCCATTATCCCTGCCTGCGGCTCGGGCCCGCCTGGTGGTTCCACGATTCGCCCGAGGGCATGCGCCGCTACCGCGAGATGACGACGGAGACGGCGGGCTTCTACAACACGGTGGGTTTCAACGACGACACGCGCGCGTTCCTGTCGATCCCCGCGCGGCACGACGTGGCGCGGCGGGTCGATTGCGGCTTTCTCGCGCGGCTCGTCGCCGAACACCGGCTGGAGGATTGGGAGGCGGCCGATCTGGCGCAGGAACTCGCGGTCGGGCTGGCGCGCCGGGCCTATCGGCTGTGAGCGTGCGGCTGGCCCCGGCCACCGCCGACCGGCTCGACCCCGCGGTCGCGCGCGCCGGCTATGACCGCGCGGCGCAGGCGGTGGGCATCGTCCATCTCGGTCTGGGCGCATTCCACCGCGCGCATCAGGCGGTCTATACCGAGGCGGCGATGGCCGGTGGCGACCGCGACTGGGGGATCGCCGGCGTCTCGCTCCGCTCGGCCGGGGTGCGCGACGCGCTCGCGCCGCAGGACGGGCTGTTCACCGTCACCGAACGCGATCCCGGCGGCGACCGAGTCGCACTGGTCGGCGCGCTGCGCGAGACGCTGGTCGCGCCCGAGCGGCCGGAGGCCGTGACCGCACGGCTCGCCGATCCCGGCGTCCACATCGTGACGCTGACCGTCACCGAGAAAGCCTATCATCGCGCCGCCGATGGCGGGCTCGACATCCCCGCCGTCGAGGCAGCGGGGGGCACGATCTATCATCATCTGGCGCAGGGCCTGGCGGCGCGGCGCGCGCGGGGACTGGCCGGCCTGACGCTGGTGAGTTGCGACAATCTCGCCGACAATGGCGGGGTGCTGGCATGCGCGCTCGCGGCATGGCTCGACCGGGTCGATCCGGCGCTCGCCCGCTGGTTCGAAGCCGAATGCGCGTGCCCGGCGACGATGGTCGACCGGATCGTGCCGGCGATGACCGCCGCCGATCTCGACGCCGTCGAAGCGGCGATCGGCCTGCGCGACGAGGCCGCGGTGGTGACCGAGCGCTTTCGCCAATGGGTGATCGAGGACCGGTTCGCAGGTCCCCGGCCGCGATGGGAGCGCGGCGGCGCGCAGTTCGTGGCGGATGTCGCGCCGTTCGAGGCGGCGAAGCTCCGGATGCTCAACGGCGCGCATTCGGCGCTCGCCTATCTGGGGCTGCCGGCGGGCCATGACTTCGTGCACCAGGCGATCGCCGATCCCGCCATAGGGGCCACCGTCGACCGGCTGATGCGGCACGAGGCGGCGGCGAGCGTCGATCCCGCACCGGGGCAGGATCTCGCCGCCTATGCCGATGCGTTGATCGCCCGCTTCCGCAACGCGGCGCTCCCCCATCGTCTGGCGCAGATCGCGACCGACGGATCGCAGAAGATCGCGCAGCGCTGGCTGGAGCCGATGGCGATCAACGCCGCGCAGGGGCGCCGCTCGCCGGCGACGCTGCGCGCGCTCGCGGCATGGATGCGGCATGTCCGGGGCGGCGGCGCGGTCAACGATCCGCTCGCCGTACCGCTCGCCGCGGCATGGCGGACGGCGGGCACGGCCGGGATCGTCGATGCGCTGTTCGCGCCCGGCGGCCTGATCCCGGGGCACTGGGACCCCGATGCCGAGGACCGCGCGCGGCTGGAGGCCGAGCTGGCCGCCGCCGGCTGATCGCGCGGCCGGCACGCAGCCGGCCGCGCGGTGCGGCTCAGCCCCCCAGCGTCGCGTTGTCGATCACGAAGCGGTACTTTACATCACTGCGCTGCATCCGGTCATAGGCCTCGTCGATCTGCTCGATGCGGATCATCTCGATATCGGCCACCACGCCATGTTCGGCGCAGAAATCGAGCATCTCCTGCGTCTCGGCGATGCCGCCGATCAGCGAGCCGGCGATCGTGCGCCGCTTGAAGATCAGGTTGCCGACATTGGGCGAGGGATGCGGATGTTCGGGCACGCCCACCAGCGTCATCGTGCCGTCGCGCTTCAGCAGGCCGGTGAACGCGTCGAGATCGTGGCTGGCGGCGACGGTGTTGAGGATGAAGTCGAAGCTGTTGGCGTGCGCGCCCATCTCCTCGGCATTGCGCGAGTTGATGACCTCGTCCGCGCCCAGCGCCTTCGCGTCCTCGCGCTTGCTTTCCGACGTGGTGAACGCGACGACGTGCGCGCCCATCGCATGCGCGATCTTGACGCCCATATGGCCGAGGCCGCCGATCCCGACGATGCCCACCTTCTTGCCGGGGCCGGCATTCCAGTGGCGCAGCGGCGAATAGGTGGTGATGCCGGCGCAGAGCAGCGGCGCGACCGCGGCCAGCTGGTCCTCGGCATGGCCGATCTTCAGCACGAACTTGTCGTCGACGACGATGCTCTCGGCATAGCCGCCCATGGTGTGGCCGGGCGCGTCGTCAGTCGCGCCGTTATAGGTGCCGACGAAGCCCGTTCCGCTGCAATATTGCTCCAGCCCCTCGTCGCATTCGGGGCAGTGCTGGCAACTGCCGACCATGCAGCCGACGCCCACCACTTCGCCGACCTGGAATTTCGTGACCTCACCGCCGACCGCGGTGACATGGCCGACGATCTCATGGCCGGGCACGCACGGATAGAGCGTGCCGCCCCATTCGGAGCGAACGGTGTGGAGATCGGAATGGCAGACGCCGCAATAGGCGATCGCGATCTGCACGTCATGCGCGCCGGGTGCGCGCCGCTCGATCGTCATCGGTTGGAGCGGGGTGTCGGCGGCGGTGGCTCCATAAGCTTTGGTCGTCATGAAAACATCCTCACATCGATGCGCACCGCGCATAGTTCGTTGAAACGGGGGGAGACCATGCGCGCGCATGGTCGTCACGCCACGGCGGGCAGGCGATCGATATGCTTGTCGAGCGTCAGCGGATAATCGCGGATGCGCACGCCCGTGGCGTTGTACACCGCGTTCGCCACCGCGGCGCCCACGCCGCACAGCCCCAGCTCGCCGATGCCCTTGGCCTTCATCGGCGATACCGTCGGGTCGGGCTCGTCGAGGAAGATCACCTCCTGGTGCGGGATGTCGGCATGCACCGGCACCTCATAGCCTGCGAGGTCGTGGTTGACGAAGAAGCCGAAACGCTTGTCGACCGCCAGCTCCTCCATCAGCGCGCCGCCCACGCCCATCGTCATCGCGCCGATCACCTGGCTGCGTGCGGTCTTGGGGTTGAGGATGCGCCCCGCCGCGCCCACCGCCAGCATCCGGCGCACGCGGATTTCGCCGGTGAAGCGATCCACACCCACCTCGACGAAATGCGCCCCGAAGGTCGATTGCTGCATCTGCTTGGCCAGATCGCCCCATTGCATCACGTCCTCGGCGACGATCTCGCCACCGCGTGCGGCCTCGGCGAGCGCCGCGGTACGGTTGCCCGCGCGCACCTTGCCGCCCGCGAACTCGACATCCGCCGAATTGAAGCCGAGCTTCTGCGCCACCGCCTCGCGCAATTTCACGCACGCCGCATAGACGCCCGAGGTCGAGCTGTTGGCGCCGAACTGGCCGCCCGATCCCGACGACACCGGGAAGGCGGAATCGCCCAGCCTCACCACGACGCGCTCGAGCCCCACGCCCATCATCTCGGCCGCGGTCTGCGCGATGATCGTGTAGCTGCCGGTGCCGATATCGGTCATGTCGGTCTCGACCGTCACGATCCCGTCGGTGCCGAGGCGCACGCGCGCGGCGGAGGTGATGTTCAGATTGTTGCGGAACGCCGCGGCCACGCCCATCCCCACCAGCCAGCGCCCGTCGCGGACCTGCGCGGGCGTCGCGTTGCGGGCGTTCCAGCCGAACTTGGTCGCGCCCTCGCGCAGGCAGCGCACCAGCTGGCGCTGGCTGAACTTGCGGCCGGGCTTTTCGGGATCGACCTGCGTGTCGTTGACGATGCGGAATTCGACCGGGTCCATCGCCAGCTTTTCCGCCATCTCGTCCATGGCGATTTCCAGCGCCATCAGCCCGGACGCCTCGCCCGGCGCGCGCATCGCATTGCCCTCGGGCAGGTCGAGCACCGCAAGGCGCTGCGCGATCAGGCGGTTCGCGCCGGCATAGAGCAGCTTGGTCTGCGACGTGGCGGTTTCGGGCGAGCCGCCGGGCAGGTTGCCCGAGCTGCACTCGTGCGCGATCGCGAGCAGCTTGCCCGATCGGTCGGCGCCCAGCCGGATGCGCTGGATCGTCGCCGGACGGTGGGTGGCGTTGTTGAACATCATCGGCCGCGTCATCGCGAGCTTCACCGGGCGGGCCGCCGCCTTCGCGCCCAGCGCCGCCATCACCGCATCGGCGCGCAGGAACAGCTTCCCGCCGAATCCACCGCCGATATAGGGCGAATCGACGCGGATATGATCCTCCGGGATGCCCAAGGTTTTGGCGAGATCCTGATGCGTCCAGTGGATCATCTGGTTCGACGTCCAGATCGTCAGCCGGTCGCCCTGCCAGGCGGCGATGGTGGCGAACGGCTCCATCATCGCGTGGTTCTCGTCGGGCGTCGTATAGGTCGCGTCGAGCGTTACCGGGGCGGCGGCGAACGCCGTCTCGAAATTGCCGACGCGGTCCACCTTGGGCGCCTTCGATCCCTCGCCGCTCGATCCGCCGACCAGAGGCGCGGTCTGTGCCTGCGCGGCGAGATCGAACTTGCCCGGCGTGCGGACATAGTTCACCCGCACGAGCGCGGCGGCGGCGCGCGCCTGTTCGAACGTCTCGGCGACGACGATCGCCACCGCCTGATGGTAATGCTCGACCTCGGGCCCGGCGAGCAGGCGCGCGGTGTTCTTGCTGCCCTTGCCGATCGGTCCGGCATTTTCGTGGCTGACGATCGCCAGCACGCCGGGCGACGCCTTGGCGTCGGCGGTGTCGATGCTCGCGATCCGGCCCTTGGCGATCGCCGCGCCGATCACGAAGCCATAGGCCTGGTTGGGCGCCACGTCGTGGCGTTCATAGGCATAGGGCGCGGTGCCCGTCGTCTTCAGCGGGCCATCGATCCGGTCGTGCGCACGGCCGATCACCAGGCCGCGATCGATCGGGTTCTGCCCGGCGGGGGTATCGAACTTCATGCGGATCGGGCCTCGGCAAGGGCGGCCGCGAGCGTGCGGGTCGCAAGGGGGAGCTTGAAGGCGTTGTCGTGCGTGGGCTTCGCGCCGGCAAAGGCCTGGGCGGTCACCGCGGCAGCGCCCTGCGGCATCGCCGCTTCGGCCGCCTCGACGCGCCACGGCTTGTGCGCCACGCCGCCGAACGCGGCGCGGCCGGTGCCGTCCTTCTGGATCACCGCCGCCACCGACACGAGCGCGAAGGCATAGGAGGCGCGGTCGCGCACCTTCTGGTAGAGATGCGTGCCGCCGAGCGGGCGCGGCAGCGTGACCGCGGTGATGAGCTCGCCCGTGCCCAGGACGTTGTCGATCTGCGGCGTGTCGCCGGGCAGCCGGTGGAAATCGGCGATCGGGATCGCGCGGGTGGTGCCGTCGGGCTTCACCGTCTCGACCGTCGCGTCCAGCACGCGCATCGCCACCGCCATGTCGCCGGGATAGGTGGCGATGCAGGCGTCGCTCGAACCGATCACCGCCAGTTGCCGCGAATAGCCGCCGATCGCGGCGCAGCCCGAGCCCGGCCGGCGCTTGTTGCACGGCTGGTTGGTGTCGTAGAAATAGGGGCAGCGCGTGCGTTGCAGCAGATTGCCCGCGGTGGTCGCCTTGTTGCGAAGCTGGCCCGAGGCGCCCGCCTGGATCGCGCGCGTCAGCACGCCGTAATCGCGGCGCACATGCGGATCCGCCGACAGCGCGGTGTTGCTGACGAACGCGCCGATGCGCAGGCCGCCGTCGCCGGTCTTCTCGATCCGGTCGAGCTTCAGATCCTGTATGTCGACGAGGTGGGTCGGCGTCTCGATCTCCAGTTTCATCAGGTCGAGCAGGTTGGTGCCGCCGGCGAGAAACTTCGCGCCGGGCCGCGCCGCCACGGCCTTCGCCGCCTCCGCCGGGCTGTGCGCGCGTTCGTAGGTGAAGCTCTTCATGCCCGGTTCCCCGCCACGTCCGCCATGGCCTCGGCGATGTTCGAATAGGCGCCGCACCGGCAGATATTGCCGCTCATCCGCTCGCGCATCTCCATGTTCGTCGGCTTGGCCGTTGTGGTGATGTCCGCCTGGACGTGGCTCGGCACCCCGCGCTTGATCTCGTCGAGCACCGACACCGCCGAGCAGATCTGGCCGGGCGTGCAATAGCCGCATTGATAGCCGTCATGCGCGATGAAGGCGGCCTGCATCGGGTGCAGGCGATCGGGCGTGCCCAGCCCCTCGATCGTCGTCACCTTGTCGCCCTGGTGCTGGACGGCGAGGCTGAGGCAGGAATTGATCCGCTCGCCGTTGACGATCACCGTGCACGCGCCGCACTGGCCGTGATCGCAGCCCTTCTTGGTGCCGGTCAGCCGGAGATGCTCGCGCAGCGTGTCGAGCAAGGTGGTCCGCGTGTCGAGCTGAAGCGTGTGGCGCTTGCCGTTCACCTCGATCGACACGGGCATCACGCTCGGCGCCGCGGCGGGCACCGCCGCCTGCGCCTCGGCGAAGGGCACCGCACTCACCGCGGCGGACGCGGCTCCGGCCGCGAGCACGCCCCGGCGCGACAGGTGAAGATCATTGGCAGCGTCCATGAATGCGTCGTCCTCAGAAAGACGGGGAGCGGAATATTGCGTGCTTCAACCCGGATGGGCTGCAAGACTCGCGTTGGGGAACGGATGGTTTGCTGCCCTAACGCACCGGCAGGCGAAACGTGGCATCGCTGCCGCCCGTCGTCGCAATGTTTTTCGCATCGCCAAGCGGTTAGGCGCGCCGCGAGCCGGGGCGGGCGGCAAGCGCGTCCAGCGCGTCGGCATTGTCTCGGCCCCAGCCATAGAGCAATTCGACCGGCTCGACGAACCGCCGCCCGAGCGGCGTCAGCCGATAGTCCACCGCGGGCGGCACGCTGCCCTGCACATGGCGCGAGACGAGCCCGGTGCTTTCGAGGTTGCGCAGCGTCTGGGTGAGCATCTTCTTCGAAATGCCGGGCAGGCTGCGGTGGAGTACGCCGGTTCGCGCCGCACCCGCATGGCGGGCGTGGAGCGTGTGCAGGATCATGCTCGTCCATTTGGTCGCGAACAGTTCGAGCACGCGCCGGGGCGCGCAATCCTCGCGCCATTCCTCCTCGGGCGTTCCGGGCGTCATCCATGGTCTCCTTTTGGTGCCTATGACCCCAAAAGGTGCCGTCTGGAAGCGCGCGATGGCCGTGCCTAGCTCGGACACGAACGACGATGGAGCAGGAACATGGCCGGTACGGCATTGGTGGTGGGCGCAAGCGGGATCGTCGGCGGCGCGACGGCGGCGCTGCTGGCGGAGCAGGGATGGACGGTCCACGGCCTCGCCCGGCGCCCCGTCGCGCAGGCGGGCGTGACGCCGGTCGCGGCCGATCTCCAGGATGCGGCGGGCACCGCGGCGGCGCTCGCGGAGCTTCATCCCGACGCGGTGTTCATCACCACATGGCTGCGCCAGGACAGCGAGGCGGAGAATATCCGCGTTAATGCGGCGATGGTGCGCCACCTGCTCGACGGCTTGCCCAGGCCCCGGGGTCCGCGTCACGTCGCGCTGGTGACCGGCCTGAAACATTATCTCGGGCCGTTCGAGGCTTACGGGAAAGGCACGCTTCCGCAGACCCCGTTCCGCGAGGAGCAGGGCCGGCTGGACGTCGAGAATTTCTATTATGCGCAGGAGGACGAGGTGTTCGCCGCCGCGGCGCGCGACGGCTTTACCTGGAGCGTCCACCGGCCGCATACCGTGATCGGCAAGGCAGTCGGCAATGCGATGAACATGGGCACCACGCTCGCCGTCTATGCCACGCTGTGCCGCGAGACGGGGCGCCCCTTCACCTTTCCCGGCTCCGCGGCGCAGTGGAACGGGCTGACCGACATGACCGATGCGCGGCAGCTCGCCCGTCACATGCTGTGGGCGGCGACCACGCCCGCCGCCGCGGACGAGGCGTTCAACGTGGTGAACGGTGACGTCTTCCGCTGGAGCTGGATGTGGGGCCGCATCGCCCAGTGGTTCGGGATCGCGGCGGCGCCGTTCGACGGCACCGTGCGGCCGCTGGAAGCGCAGATGGCGGACGATGCGGGTGTCTGGCGCGAGATCGCCGCGCGCCACGGCTTGGCGGAGGCGGAGCTCGCCCGCCTCGCGTCGCCCTGGCATACCGATGCCGATCTCGGCCGGCCGATCGAGGTGGTGACCGATATGTCCAAGAGCCGGCGGCTGGGCTTCGGCGCCTATCAGCCGACCGACGATGCGTTCTTGGCCCTGTTCGAACGGCTGCGGGCCGATCGCCTGATTCCCTGAACCCCGAACCGGCGCGCTATTCGTCCGCCATTCGCGGGCGGAACAACGCGCCGCCCTCGATCGCATAGACCAGGGCCAGCACGATCAGGCCGATGGCGAGATAGCCGATCGCCAGCGGCAGCGTGGTGCCGTTGTAGGATTGGCCGATCGCCGATCCGACGATCACCGCGCCGACGCTGGTGATGAAGCCCTGGAGCGAGGAGGCGGTGCCGGCGATATGCCCCACCGGCTCCATCGCCATTGCGCCGAAATTGGATCCGCACAGGCCGATGCACGTCATGCTGAGCGCCTGGAACGCGATATAGGTGACGAGCGATTCACGGCCGGTGCCGATCACCGCGAGGTGGAGCAGCGACAGGCCGATCAGCGCGAAGACCGCGGATTGCGAGATCAGCCGCGTGCCGAGCCGCTCCACCAGCCGGCTGTTGGCGAACGCCGCGCAGCCCATGAAGAAGGCGCAGAGCGCGAACAGCAGCGTGAACCGGTCGCCGGCGTGAAATTCGTCGACGAAGATCTGCTGCGCCGACGAGACGAAGGCGATGATCGCGCCGAACGTCAGCGAGGCGGCGACCGCATAGCCGACCGAATAGCGGTTCGTCAGCGTCAGCCGATAGGCGGATTCGAGCATCACGAACGACAGCGCGCGCCGCCGGGCACGCGGCAGCGTCTCGGGCAGGCGGACGAGCGTCCAGGCGAGCACGAACGACGCAAAGCCCGCGAGCGCATAGAAGATGATCCGCCACGGCCCGAACAGCAACAGCCCCTGGCCCAGCGTCGGCGCCACGATCGGCACCAGGAAGAAGATCATCTGCGCCACCGACAGCGTGCGCGCCATCTGGCGCCCGGAAAACCCGTCGCGCACGATCGCGACCGCCAGCACGCGCGTGCTGGCGGACATCAGTCCCTGCAGCACGCGCGCGCCGAGCAGCGCCGCGAACGTCTGCGAACTCGCGGCGAAGATGCTCGCCGCCACGAAGCCGATCAGCGTGATGACGAGGATGGGCTTGCGGCCGAACCGGTCGGTGAGCGGCCCATAGACGAGCTGGCCGACCCCGAAGCCCAGCATATAGGCGGTGACGATCCATTGCCGGTGATTGGCCGCGGTGACCGCCAGCCGGCGGCCGATATCCGCGAGCGCGGGCAGCATCATGTCGACGCCCAAGGCATTCACCGCCATCAACGCGGCGACGAAGGCCACGAATTCGTGGCGATGCATGGCGATGCCGGGCGATTCGCTGGTCATCGGCCCCGCCTAACGGCTGGGGTGGCCGAGCGCCATGCATGACGGTCCGCCGATTGACGCTGCGGAGCCATGCCCTTAATTGGTATACGATATTCCGGGAGGGGCCTCATGTCGTTCGTCGAATCCAGCCGTCGCGAGCTCCTGATCGGCGCCGCCGCCATCGCGCTGGTCGCACACACCGGTACGGGCCGCGCCGCCACCACGCTGCTGGCGGGGGCTGCGAAGCCGCTGCCGCTGACCGCGGTGCGGCTCCGCCCCTCGGACTATGCCACCGCGGTGGCGGTCAACCGTACCTATCTGCTGCGGCTCGATCCCGATCGGCTGCTGCACAATTTCCGCCGCTATGCCGGCCTGGCGCCCAAGGCGGCGATCTACGGCGGCTGGGAAAGCGATACGATCGCGGGCCATACGCTCGGCCATTATCTCTCCGCGCTGGTGCTCACCTGGCAGCAGACCGGCGATGCCGAGATGCGCCGCCGCGCCGATTATGTCGTGGCCCAACTGGCGGAGGCGCAGGCCAGGCGCGGCACCGGCTATGTCGGCGCGCTCGGCCGCAAGCGGAAGGACGGGACGATCGTCGATGGCGAGGAGATCTTTCCCGAAATCATGAAGGGCGACATCCGCTCGGGCGGGTTCGACCTGAACGGCGCATGGTCGCCGCTCTACACCGTGCACAAGCTGTTCGCGGGGCTGCTCGACGTGAACGGGGCCTGGGGCAACACGCAGGCGCTGGCGGTAACGACGGGGCTCGCCGGCTATTTCGAGCGCGTGTTCGCCGCGCTGACGCCCGAACAGGTGCAGCAGGTGCTGGCCTGCGAATATGGCGGGCTGAACGAAAGCTATGCGGAGCTGTATGCGCGCACCCGCAACGCGCGCTGGCTGCGGATGGCGCGGCTGATCCATGACGACCGCGTGCTGGATCCGCTGGCGCGCGGCGAGGACCGGCTGGCCAATCTCCACGCGAACACGCAGGTGCCCAAGCTGATCGGTCTCGCGCGGCTGCACGAGCTGACCGGCGATGCCGCACCAGCGGCGGCGGCGCGCACCTTCTGGGACGCGGTGACCGCGCATCACAGCTATGTCGTCGGCGGCAATGCGGACCGCGAATATTTCGCCGCGCCCGACACGATCGCCGACCATATCACCGAACAGACCTGCGAGCATTGCAACACCTACAACATGCTGAAGCTCACGCGGCATCTCTGGTCGTGGCAGCCCGACGGCGCGCTGTTCGACTATTACGAGCGCGCGCATCTCAACCACGTCATGGCCGCGCAGGACCCCGCGACCGGCGGCTTCACCTATATGACGCCGCTGATGACGGGCGCGAACCGCGACTATTCGACCAGGGACGACGACGCCTTCTGGTGCTGCGTCGGGTCGGGCATGGAAAGCCATGCCAAGCATGGCGAATCGATCTTCTGGGAAGGCGATCGCGGCGCGCTCTACGTCAATCTCTACATCCCGGCCGAGGCCGAATGGGCGGCGCGCGGCGCATCGATGGCGCTCGAGACCGCCTATCCGTTCGAGCCCGTCTCGACGCTGCGTTTCACCCGGCTGCGCGGTGGGCGCTTCCCGGTGGCGTTGCGCGTGCCCGGCTGGGCGCACGGGCGCGCCGCGGTCAGCGTCAACGGCACGGCGGTGACGCCGGTGTACGAGCGGGGCTATGCGGTGGTGGAGCGCAACTGGCGCACGGGTGACCGGATCGCCATCACGCTGCCGCTCGACTTGCGGATCGAGCCGACGCCGGGCGCGCCGCAGACGGTGGCGGTGCTGCGCGGGCCGATGGTGCTCGCCGCCGATCTGGGCGATACCGGGGCCAAGTGGACCGGCGCCGATCCCGCGCTGGTCGGCAGCGACCTGCTGGGCGCGTTTTCGGCGACCGATGCGGCGCGCGGTCTCTATGCGACGCGCGGCGTGGTGCGGCCGGCGGACCTGCCGTTCGTGCCCTTCTACCGCCAGTATCGGCGGCGCAGCGCGGTATATTTCAAGACCTTTTCCGAAAGCGGCTGGCAATCGGAACAGGCGGCGTTCGCCGCGGATCAGGCGCGGCGGCAGGATGTCGCGGCGCGCTCGGTCGACGTGATGTTCCTCGGCGAAATGCAGCCCGAGCGCGACCATGCGCTGGCCAGCGAGCAATCCTATCCGCTCACCTATCGCGGGCGGCAGGGGCGCGACGTGCGCTCGGGCGGCTATCTCGAATTCGGCATGGCGGTGAAGCCGGGGCCGCTGCTGCTGCAGGCGACCTATTGGGGCGGCGAGCGCGCGCGCGATTTCGACATTCTGGTCGACGACGTGAAGATCGCCACGCAGCATCTGGACGAGGATCGGCCGGGCCAGTTCTTCGACGTCGAATATCCGCTTCCCGTGGCGCTCACCAACGGCAAGAGCCGCGTGCGCGTCCGCTTCGTGCCGCATGACGGATCGACCGCGGGGCCGATCTTCGGCGTGCGCCTCTACCGCGCCAAGCCGGCGCCCGGCGCCTCGCCGATCGCGGCATAGACCGCGTCCAGATCGTCGTCGCCGATCGCATAGGGCGGCATGACATAGACGGTGTTGCCGAGCGGCCGCAGCAGGATGTCGTGGTCCCGGAAATGCGCCATCAGCCGCGGCCCGAGATCGGAGAGATAGCCGCCCGCGTCGCGGCCCAGCTCCAGGGCGGTGATCGTGCCGAGCTGCCGGGTGCCGTGCACACCCGGCCGGTCGGCGAGCGCCGCCAGCCGCGTCGCCTGTCGCGCCGCCAGATCCGCCACGCGCGCGCGCACCGGCTCGTCGCGCCAGATCGCCAGATTTGCCGCCGCCGCCGCGCAGGCGATCGGGTTGGCGGTGTAGCTGGAGGAGTGGAAGAACATCCGCGCGCGATCGCTCGACAGGTGCGCGGCATAGATGTCCTCGCTCGCCAGCGTGACCGCAAGCGGCACCGCGCCCCCGGTCAGCCCCTTGGACAGGCACAGGATGTCGGGCACCACCTCCGCCTGCTCGCACGCCGTGAGCGTGCCGGTGCGGCCCCAGCCGGTCATCACCTCGTCGGCGATGAAGAGCACGCCCGCCTGCGCGCAGATTCGCCGCATCTCGGCCAATACCCATGCGGGATAGATCTTCATGCCGCCGGCACCCAGGATCAGCGGCTCGACGATCAGCGCCGCCGCCTCGTCGGCACAGGCGCGTTCTAGCGCGTCGAGCGTGTCCTGCTCGCGCCCAGGCTCGGGAAAGGGGATGGTGCCCACGTCGAACAGCAGCGGCGCATAGGCGCGGTTGAACGCGCCGCGCGCGCCGACCGACATCGTGCCGATCGTGTCGCCGTGATAGCCATGCTCCATCACCAGGATGCGGTGGCGCGGCGCGCCGCGGTTGAGCCAATAGCCGAGCGCCATCTTCAGCGCGACCTCGACGCTGGTCGATCCGGAATCGGAAAAGAACACGCGGGTGAGCGCGGGCGGCAGGATGGCGAGCAGCCCGCGTGCGACCGTCTCGGCGGGTTCGTGGGTCCAGCCGGCGAAGATGATCTGATCGAGCGCCTGCGCCTGATCCGCGATCGCCGCCATGATCCGCGGGTGGCGATGGCCGTGCGTCGTCACCCACCAGGACGAAATCGCATCGACGATCCGCCGCCCGTCCGCGGTGTGCAGCACCGCGCCCTCGGCATGCGTCACCAGCGGGATCGGCTCGCCCAGGCCATGTTGCGTGAACGGGTGCCAGATCGGCGAGGTCATGCAAAATCCCCGAGGTCGAAATGCGCGGCGAAGGCGGCGGCGAGCGTTTCGGCATCGAGCGGATCGACGCGCGGCAGCCGCCCGAGCCGCCGCACGCCGCCGATCCGCGCGATCGTCGCCTCGCTGTCCTCCTGCGCCTCGCCGACGAACGCGACGCCCAGGATGGGCACGCCGCGCGCGCGCAGCGCCGCGATCGACAACAGGCTGTGGTTGATCGTGCCGAGCGCGGTGCGCGCGACGAGTATGACCGGCGCCGCCCAGCGCGCGAACAGATCGGCGAAGAGCAGATCGTCCGCCAGCGGCACGAGCACGCCGCCCGCGCCCTCCACCACCAGCGGCCCCTCGACTACCGGCAGGGCGAGCCGTGCGGGATCGATCGTCACGCCGTCGATCGCGGCGGCGCGGTGCGGCGAACAGGGCGTGGCGAGCCGGTACGCCTCGGGCAGCGTGGCGCGCAGCCGGGGCCCGGCGAGCGCGGCCACGCGCGCGCGATCGGTGCCGTCATCGGTGCCGGCCTGCACCGGCTTCCAATAGGTCGCGCCGAGTGCCCCGGCGAGCGCGGCGGCGAAGACCGTCTTGCCGATCTCGGTATCGGTGCCGGTGACGATCAGCGTGGCGGTCATGCGGCCAGTGCCCCCGAATCTTTCATTGCATCGGCCAGCGCGTCGATCTGCGCGGGCGTGACGTTCAGCGTGATCGACAGCCGCAGCCGCGCGGTGCCGGGCGGCACGGTCGGCGGCCGGATGCCGCGCACGTCGAACCCCGCCGCGCGGATCGCCGACGCCATCCGCATCGTCGCGGCGTCGTCGCCGATCACCAGCGGCAGGATCTGCGATCCCGTGGCCGCCACGCCCACCCGCGCCAGCGCGGTTTCGGCATGCGCGACGCGCTGCCACAGCGCCGTCCGCCGCTCGGGTTCGTCGGCAAGGCAGCGCAGCGCCTCGCGCGCGGCGGCGGCCATCAGCGGCGAGGGCGCGGTGGAAAAGACGAAGGACCGCGCGCGGTTGACGAGGATGTCGCGTAGCACGCGCGGCAAGCAGACCAGCGCGCCCTCGCAGCCCAGCGCCTTGCCCAAGGTGTGCAGCGTCACGACGTCGTCGCGACCGTGAAGCCCGTCGGCCAGGCCGCACCCGCCGGTGCCGAACACGCCCGTCGCATGCGCCTCGTCCACGATCAGCATCGCCCCCTCACGCGCGGCGAGCGCGGCCAGGTCGGCGAGCGGCGCCCGGTCGCCGTCCATGCTGTAGAGGCTTTCGACCGCGATCCAGGGCCGGCCCGTATGTCCCCCGCGGCGCCACGCGGCGATCGTATCGGCAAAGGCGTCGACATCGTTGTGCGCGGCGGCGACGCGTTCGGCGCGGCCGAGCCGCATCCCGTCATGCGCGCTCGCATGGATCAGCGCATCGTAGACGACGAGATCGCCGCGGGCGGGCAGGCTGGCGAAGATCGCGAGATTGGCGGCATAGCCGCTCGACACGAACAGCGCCGCCTGTGCGCCGAACGCGCGCGCCGCCTCGTCTTCCAGCGCCTCGTGCTCGGGATCGTTGCCGCGCAGCAGCCGCGATCCGCCCGAGCCGACCGACACGCCGCGGGCCAGCGCCGCGGCCACCGCGTCGCGCATCCGCGGGGCACCGGCGAGCGCGAGATAGTCGTTGGACGCGAAATCGGCCCCGGCCCGCGGCGTCAGCGCGCGCAGCCGGTCGATCGCGGCGAGACGGTCGAGATCCTCACGATAGGCGTGCAGGGCGGACATGGCGCCGCTCTAGCCGTTTCGGCCGCGCATGCCAGCACCGGAACGGCGGAGACCGGTCGCACGTGTCGCCGCGTGCCGCGGTGCGACGATATTTGTACCAAAAAAGCACGAACGCTCTGCGGCGCGGCGACTCAATCTTCCCAATATCGTGAGATTGGTCTACGTGCGCGGCGCGGCCGAAGGGGATCGGCCGATGGGGGAATGTCGGCGTTATGGTGCTCGCACAGGAGCGTGTCGAGGAGGCGCGCGGCAACAGCTATTATCTCGCCAACCAGGACGAACGCGAATCCTCCGCGCGCACCTATGCGCGCAAGTTCCGGCTGGCGGTGGCCAAGGCGTCGGGCATCACGCTGACCGACACCGACGGCCGCGTGTATTACGACTGCCTCGCCGGTGCCGGCACCTTCCCGATCGGCCATAACCACCCGCATGTGATCGAGGCGGTGCGCCGTCAGCTCGACAGCGGCATGCCGTTCCAGACGCTCGACCTGACGACGCCGGTGAAGGACGCCTATACCGCCGCGCTGTTCGACACGCTGCCGCCCGAATTCGCCAAGCGTGCGAAGATCCAGTTCTGCGGCCCCACCGGCGCGGACGCGAACGAGGCCGCGGTGAAGCTGGTGCGCACCGCGACGAAGCGTTCGACCATGCTGACGTTCCGCGGCGCTTATCACGGGATGACGGTAGGCACGCTCGGCCTGTCGGGCAATCTGTCGCCCAAGACGAACCTGCCCGGCGTCAGCAACGATTCGCAGTTCCTGCCCTATCCCGACCAATATCGCTGCCCCTTCGGCATCGGCGGCGAGGCGGGGCTGCGCGCGAACACGCATCTGATCCGCACGCTGCTGGAGGATCCGGAATCGGGCGTGATCCCGGCGGGCATCATCCTCGAGGCGGTTCAGGGCGAGGGCGGCGTGATCCCCGCCGACAACCGCTGGATGACCGACCTGCGCGCGCTGACCCGGGAACACGCGCTGCCGATGATCGTCGACGAGGTGCAGAGCGGCTGGGGCCGCACTGGGCGCCTCTATGCGTTCGAACATTCGGGCGCGATCCCCGACGTGCTCGTGCTGTCCAAGGCGATCGGCGGCGGCCTGCCGATGTCGGTGGTGATCTATGACGAGAGCCTCGATCTGTGGGGCCCGGGCGCGCATGCCGGCACGTTCCGCGGCAACCAGATGGCGATGGCGGCCGGGCTCGCCACGCTCGAGGTGATCCGCCGCGAACGGCTGCCCGAACATGCCGAGGCGGTGGGCGCGTATCTGGTGGAGCGGCTGCGCGCCATCCAGGCCGAGACCGGCCTGATCGGCGACGTGCGCGGTCGGGGCCTGATGATCGGCGCCGAGGTGGTCGATCCTGACGGCCGGCCCGACGCGCTCGGCCATCCGCCGCAGGACGGCCGGACGGCGGCGGCGATTCAGCAGCATTGCCTCAAGCGCGGCCTCATCATCGAACTGGGCGGGCGCTTCGGCGCGGTGGTTCGCTTCCTGCCGCCGCTGATCGTCACTCGCGCCGACATCGATGCGATCTGCGACATCTTCGCCGACGCGGTCCGCGCCGCCGCCGCCGAGCGGAGCCGCCCCGTTGCCGTCTGATCGCTTCGACGCCGATTTCCTGACGCGCGCGCCCGCGGGCACCGCTGCCTTCCGTGCTGCCGTCACTGCCAGCACCGAGGCGCTGATCGACAGCCATGCCGGCACCGGACGCTGCTTTTCGGGCGCGACGCCGCAGGACATCGCCGCCGCGATCGCCGCGATCGAGGTGTGTCCCGACGAGGGGATCGGGATCGAGGCGGCGATCGCGCGCGTCGCCGATCTGGTGCTCAGCCAGTCGGTGGTGGTGAGCGATCCCGATTGCCTCGGCCATCTCCACTGCCCGCCGCTGATCCCCGGCATCGCCGCCGAGCTGATGATCGGCGCCACCAACCAGTCGATGGACAGTTGGGACCAGGCGCCCGCCGCCACCTATCTCGAACAGCATGTGATCGAATGGCTTGCCGCGCTCGCCGGCATGGGCGACGAAGCCGACGGCATCTTCACCAGCGGCGGCACGCAATCGAACTTCATGGCGCTGCTGCTCGCGCGCAACCTGTTCGGCCAGGCGCAGGGCTGGCGCATCCGCCGCGAGGGCATGCCCGCCGATGCGCAGCGGCTGCGCATCCTGTGTTCGGACGTCGCGCATTTCTCGGTGCAGCAGTCCGCCGCGATTCTGGGGCTCGGCGAACGCGCGGTGGTGACGGTGCCGACCGACGCGCGCAAGCGGATGGATCCGGCGGCGCTGGCCGCCACCATCGCGGCGCTGCGCGCCGACGGCCTGCTCCCGTTCCTGGTGGTCGCGACCGCGGGTACGACCGATTTCGGCAGCATCGATCCGATCGCGGCGATCGCCGACATCTGCGCGGACGAGACGTTGTGGCTGCACGTCGATGCGGCGTTCGGCGGCGGGCTGTTGCTGAGCGATCGGCACCGGCATCTGCTCGACGGGATCGGCCGCGCCGATTCGGTCACCGTGGATTTCCACAAACTCTTCTATCAGCCGATCAGTTGCGCCACCTTCCTGGTGCGGCGGCGCGGCGATTTCGACGCGATCCACCTCCATGCGGATTATCTCAATCCGGAAGAGAATGTAGAGGCGGGCGTGCTCGATCTGGTCGGCAAGTCGATCCAGACGACGCGGCGCTTCGACGGGTTGAAGCCGTTCCTGACGATGCAGGCGCTGGGCCGCCGGCATCTGGCGGCGATGATCGACACCACGATCGCGCTCGCCGCCGAGGTCGCGACGATGATCGAGGGCGACGACGCGCTCGAACTCGTCGCCGCGCCCACGATCAACGCGCTCGTCTTCCGCTTCGCGCCCGCCGGCGCGGATGCGGACGCGCTCGATCACGCCAATCGCGAGATCCGCCGCCGGCTGCTCCATCAGGGCCGCGTGCTGCTGGCGGGCACCAAGGTGGACGGGCGCAGCTATCTGAAATTGACGATGCTCAATCCGCGCACGCAGCCGGAGGGCGTCCGCGCCATCCTCGATGCGGTGACCGGGATGGGCCATGGGCTGCTGCGCGGGGACGGCGCCGCACAGGAACTCCGGGGGGAGACGATCGCATGAGCATGGCCGAAACCCAGACATTGCCCGCGCCGAGCGCGGGCTGGGCGGCGCGGATGACGCCCGAGATCAAGCTCACCATCCTGCTGTTCTTCTTCTCGTTCTTCATCGCCGGCGTGCCGCGCGTCTTCACCCAGAACGCGTCCTACAGCCTGTTCATCGCCGCGTACGGCGCCAAGGCGGTGCCCTATGCCTATATCGCGCAGGCGATCTGCGTGCCGATCGGCGGCTGGATCTACCTGATGGGCGAGCATCGGCTGAAGCTGCGCACGCTCATCCTGACGACCTTGTGCGTCAACGCCTCGGTGCTCGTCCTCTTCCGCATCGGCCTGTATCTGCAGGTGCCGCTGGTCGCGGGCGCGACGATGGTGTGGTTCGAGATCGAATTCGTGCTCTCCAGCCTGTTGCTGTGGGGCCTTGCCAACCAGCTCATGACGCTGCGCCAGGGCAAGCGCCTGTTCGGCTTCATCGTGGCGGGCGAGCCGGTCGCGGTGATCGTCTGCGGCCTCGGCACGTCGCTGCTGATGCGCTTCCTGACCACGCCCGACCTGTTCCTGCTGTCGGCGGCGGGCGCGATCATCGGCTTCTTCCTCGTGCTCTACATCACCGCCAACTACGCGCCGCCGGCCGATGCGGCGGGCGGCGAGGAGGAGCATGCCCCGGCCGAGGGCGAGCCCGCTGCCAAGGCGTGGTGGAAGGAAAGCTATATCCTGGTGATGATCGGGATGATCGTCGCGTCGCAGCTGATCTTCTTCTTCAACGACGAAACCTTCTACATCGCGGTCGACGAGCGCTATCACAACGAAGAGGCGATCGCGAGTTTCCTCGGCGTCTATTCGGCGGTGATGGGCAGCATCAGCCTGGCGGTCAGCCTGTTCGTGGCGGGGCCGCTGGTGCGGCGCTTCGGCGTGCGCGGCGGCCTCATCACATTGCCCGCCTTGCTGTTCGTCGGCGCGATCGTCGCGGTGGTGACCGGGCAGATGTTCGGCGTCGCCACTGCGCTGTTCTTCGTGCTGGTAACCAACAAGGTGATCGACCAGTCGTTCCGCTACACGCTCGACAAGACGACGACGATCACGCTCTATCAGCCGCTGCCCGCCGCCAAGCGGATGAAGCTGCAGGCCGCGCTGGAATCGATGATCGAGCCGGTGACGGGCGGCGTCGCGGGCCTGTTGCTGTCGTTCATGATCCATGTGCTGGGCTTCAGCGCGATCGGCGTCAGCGCGGTGATGGCGGCGATCCTCGCGGCGTGGCTCGGCACCGTGTTCGTGGTGTCAAAAGGCTATACCGACGTGCTACGCCGCGCGGTGGCGGGGCGGCAGTTCGATTTCGATCCCGATGCCGCGCTGTCTGGCGATGCGCTCGTTGCGATCCGCCAGGGACTGGCCAGCCGGCACGTCGGCGAGGTGCTCTATGCGCTCCACGTGCTGGGCGGCCGGCCCGAGGGGCTGGCGGTGGCGGACGTCGCGCCGCTGCTCGCGCATGCCGAACCCGCGGTGCGGATCGAGGCGGCGCAGTGGTTCGAGGCGCGGCAGGACGCCGGCGGCCTCGCGCTCGTGTCCGGGCGGCTCGCACAGGAGCGGCTGCCTTCGGTGCGCGGCGCGCTGATCGCGGCGATCGCGGGCAGCGCGGGCGAGGACGCGGTCGAGCATGTGCTGCCCTATCTCGATGCGGAGACCGAGGCCGAGCAGGTCGGCGCCTATCAGGGGCTGATCCGCCACGGCGGCATCGAGGGCGTGATCGCCGCGGGCAATCGCCTGATCGCGGATATCCAGAGCACCGATGCCAATCGGCGCCAGCTCGCCGCCGACGTGATGCAGCGGGTCGGCTCGCACCTCTTCTATCGCCCGCTGCTGCGGCTGCTCGACGATCCGAACGAGGAGGTGCGCGCCGCGGCGCTGGCGGCGGCGGGGGCGATCCACGCGCCGCAGCTCTGGCCCGCGATCCTCGACAGCCTGAAATCCGCGCGGCTGACGCAGCCGGCGATCGCGGCGATCGGGATGATCGGCGACGACATGCTCGAGCCGCTGGCCGCGCTCTATGCCGATCCGGCGACGGTGCGCGCGACGCGCCGCGCCGCGATCGCCGCGGCGGGGGTGATCGGCACGCCGGCCGCGGCGACCTGGCTGATGACGCTGATCGAGGAAGGCGAGCGCGTGCTGCGCCATGCCGCCCTCGCCGCCCTCTGGCGGATCGGGCACAAGGCGACGCCCGCCGAGCGGCCGCGCGTCAAGGCGCAGCTCCATGCCGAGGTGGACACCGCGGCCTGGATGCTCGCCGCCTGGGCCGATTGCGCGCATGACGACGAGGGCCAGGCGCTGGTCGCGCGCGCGCTCTCGGACGAGATCGACAATACGCAGGAGGCGATCTTCCACCTGCTCGGGCTGCTGGTCGACAAGGTCGACATGCACGAGGCGCGGCTCCGCTTCGTCTCGGGCGGCGCGACGCAGCGCAGCTATGTGCTCGAGATGCTCGACAATTCGCTCGACATGGACGTGAAGCCCGCGGTGCTGCCGTTCCTCGAGCCGGAAACGCTCGAGGGGCGCAACCTCTCGCTCGGCAAGCGCAGCACGTCGGGCGGCCTCGCGGGCGTGGGCGGCGTCGCCGAGACGTCGGAGGCGCGGCTCGGCGCCTGGGCACCGGCCAGCGCGCTTTATGCGCTGGCGCTGATCGGATCGGAGGCGGCCGAAGAGGCGGTCTCGGCCGCACGGATGGTCGAGGACGCGGTGCTGCGCGAAACGGCGGAATGGATCGCGGGGGGCAAGACCCGGGTAGGGGAAGGACGGACCATGTTGTTGACGATCGAAAAGGTACTCATCCTGCGCAGCGTCGGCATCTTCTCGCATGTGCGCGAGAGTTCGCTGACGCAGGCCGCGCAATCGGTGCGCGAAGTGCCGGTGAAGGCCGGGCAGACGGTGTTCGCGCAAGGCGATTTCGGCGACGCGCTCTATATCGTCGCGAGCGGCCGGCTGCGGGTGCATATCGGCGACAAGCAGCTCGCCGAGATCGGCGAGCGCCAGGTCGTGGGTGAGATGGCGGCGCTCGATCCCGAGCCGCGCTCGGCCTCGGTCACCGCGATCGAGGACAGCCTGTTGCTGCGCATGTCGAGCGACAATCTGGAACGGCTGATCGGCGACGACATCCGCGTCGCGCGCGGCATCATCCACGAATTGTGCGACCGGCTGCGCAAGGCGAACACGGCGCCCGCCGCGGCTCCGGTGGCGCTGGCCGCCGAGCCAGCCTGAGCCGCCATGTCGTTGTGTTTGCCCCATGTCTTGCGATCATGTAGGGCACCGTTCGGGCGCCTTTCCGATCGAGCGATCGCGAAAGCGGCGACATGCATCGGCGTGGTCGCGTTCGTCCCCGGGATAGCCACGCGATGATCCTCGACACGCCCGCCCGCGCGTTCTCCGTCATGGCGCGCACCAGCTTTCGCGCCTGCACTAGCTTCGCGCTGATCCACCTGCTGGCGACGACGCCGGCCGCGGCGCAATCGATCGCCGGCCCGCAGGTGAGCGCGGGGGCCGCGAGCGTGGCGGGCGTGGGCACGACGAACGTCGTCGTCACCCAGACGACCGACAAGGCGGTGATCGACTGGCGCGCCTTCTCGGTCGACAACGGCACCAGCGTGGCGTTCCGCCAGCCCGGCGCGGGGTCGATCGCGCTCAACCGCATCACGGGTTCGGGCCAGACGCGGATCGACGGTTCGCTCGTCGCCAACGGGCAGGTGTGGCTGCTGAACCCCAACGGCGTGCTGATCGGCGCGGGCGGGCAGGTGAACGCGGCGGGCTTCCTGGCGTCCACGCACGCGATGAGCAACGCCGATTTCCTGGGCGGCAACTACACGCTCACCGGCGACGGATCGGCGGCGGGCGTGACCAACCTCGGCGCGATCGTCGCGGCCGATGGCGGCTATGCGGTGCTGGCGGGCAACCATGTCGCCAATGCCGGGCTCGTCCAGGCGCGGCTCGGCACCGTGGCGCTGGGCGCGGGCAAGACGATGGTGCTCGACGTGGTCGGCGACAAATTGCTGTCCTTCGCGGTCACCGCGCCGCTGAGCGTCGTCGCCACCGGCGGCGCGCTGGTCGACAATGCGGGCACGCTGTCGGCCAGGGGCGGCCAGGTGCTGATGACCGCGCGCGCGGCGGCGGGCGTCGTTAGCGGCGTCGTCAACACCACGGGGCTGATCGACGCCACCGCGGTGAGCCGGCAGGGCGGCACGATCGTGCTCGACGGCGGCGACGCGGGGCTCGTCTATGCGGCCGGCACGCTGGATGCGAGCGGCAAGGGCGCGGGGCAGACCGGCGGCTCGGTCGGCGTGTTCGGCGACACCGTGGTGGCGGGCGCTGGTGCGACGCTCGATGCCAGCGGCTATGCGGGCGGCGGTACGATCGCGGTGGGCGGCGGCTGGCAGGGTGCGAGCGTCGGCGGCCATGCGAGCGCGGTACGCGCGGGGCTGGCGGCAAGCGCGACGCTGGACGCCAGCGCGCTCTCGAACGGCGACGGCGGCACGGTCACCGTGTGGTCCGACGTCACGAACGCGGCATCGCAGACGCTGGCTTACGGCACGATCCTCGCACGCGGTGGCGTCGGCGGGGGCAATGGCGGCCGGATCGAGACGTCGGGCCATGATCTCGACACCGCCGGCGTGCGCGGGTCGGCCGCGGCACCGTTCGGCGCGGCGGGGCTGTGGCTGTTCGATCCGTATAATGTGGAGATCGTGGCGGCGGGAACCAATTCACCGACCATCCTCAATCCGGGTTTCGCGACCGGCGACACGAGCGGATGGACGCAGATCATCGCGGGCGGCACCGCCGCGGTCGTCACCAGCGCGAATTCCTCGTCGAACGTGACGTACAAGTCGCAGATCGCGGGTGACAATTATTTCCTGCTCGCGGGCGGCGGTACGGTCAGCCAGGGTAATGGCGTCAAGCAAAGCTTCACGGCAACGGCAGGGCAGACCTTCACGCTCTATGCCCTGTTCCTGGGTGCGGAGAGCGCCAATTATGGCAGCTTCAACGACAACGGGATCGTCACGCTAAAGCTGCCCGACAACACGACGCAAACGCTCTATTCCCAGTCCATGTCGACCGCTGGATCCAGCGCGACCGTGCCTTGGCAGAGCAAGCTCGTCACCCTGACGCAAACCGGCAATTATACCATCACGGCCACCAGCGCCAACATCGGCGACAGTTCCGTACCGTCGCATCTGGGGTTCGAACTGGCCTTGTCGAATGCCAGCTCAAGCGGTGCCTTCGCAACCACCGCTTTCGGCCAGACCTGGACGCCCACTGCTACCGCCTCCAAGGTCGACGTCTCGCAGATTACCGGCTTCCTGAACGCCGGCACCAACGTCCAGATCACCACCGGGGCCGCGAATCAGGGCGGCGAAGCCGGCAACATCACCGTCAACGCCGCGATCGCCAAAACCGCGGGCGGCGCCGCGACGCTCCGGCTGGATGCGGCCAACGCCATCGTCGTGAACCAGACGATCGGCTCGACCAGCAATGCGCTGAACCTCGTGCTGAACGCGGGCGCCGGCGGCATCGCGCTCAACGCGGGCGTGGGCACCAATGGCGGCAGCCTCGCGCTCAGCACCACGGGCGCGGCGACCCAGACCGCGGCGCTCACCGCCGGCGCGCTGACGCTGAACGGCACCGGCGGCAGCTACACGCTCACCAATGCCGCCAATAACTTCCAGACGCTCGGCGGCAACACCGGCACGATCGCGGTCGCCAACGCCGCCACCGCGACGACGCTCGCCGCGCTCGCGACCAGTGGCACGCTCGCCATCACGGCCGCCGG
The DNA here is from genome assembly GCF_026540835.1 of Sphingomonas sp. GC_Shp_6. Lineage (NCBI taxonomy): Bacteria > Pseudomonadati > Pseudomonadota > Alphaproteobacteria > Sphingomonadales > Sphingomonadaceae > Sphingomonas > Sphingomonas sp. GC_Shp_6. Next base: position 49,475 of record NZ_JALNUO010000021.1, read on the forward strand.
CACCGTGACGCAGACGGGCGCACTCACCGCGCCGACGCTGTCGCTGTCGGGTGGCAGCTACACGCTGACCAACGCGGCGAACGCAGTTGGCACGCTCACTGGCACGGCCGCCGCGGCGACACTGACCGACGGCGCGGCGGTCACCATCACGGGGTTCGCGAGCACGGGCGCCTTCGCGCTGACGGGCGGCGGCGCGGTTACGCTGGCGGGCAACGACGGTTTCGGCGCCGATGCGACCGTGTCGAGCCCGGGCGCGATCACGCTCGCCAGCGGGGCGCGGCTGACGAGCGCCGGTACGCTCGCGCTGCGCGCCGGCACCAATTTCACCAACCAGGCCGGTGCGTCGGCGATCGCCACCACCGGCAGCGGCCGCTGGCTGATCTATTCGCAGGCGCCGTCGGGCGATCAGTTCGGCGGCCTCGCCAGCGGCAACGCGGCGCTGCTCGGGCGCGCGGCCGGTGCCACCGTCACCGAAGCGGGCAACCGCTATGTCTTCGCGGTCACGCCGACGATCACCGTCACGCCCGCCGGCACGCACAAGACCTATGGCGACACGCTGACCGCCGCGGGCGTCCCTTACGCCGCGACCGGGCTGATCGACGCGAGCGCCTATGGCAACGTCTTCACCCAGGACGTGCTGTCGGGCGCGCCCGGCGTCGATCCAAGCTATGGCGGATTGGCCGCGACCGCCTATGCCGGCACCTATCAGCTCCATGCGACGCAGGGCAGCCTCTCCGCGCCGCAGGGCTATGGCTTCGCCTTCGGCGCGGCGACGCTGACGGTCGACCCCCGCACCCTCGTGCTCGCGGCCGTGACCGACAGCCGGGTGTACGACGGATCCACCGCATCGGCCGCGACGCCGATCGTCACCGGCCTGGTGAACGGCGACACGGTGAGCGGCGCGGCGCAAAGCTTCGACAGCCGCAATGCCGGCACCCGCACGCTGAGCGTCGGCGCCGTGACCGTCAACGATGGCGCCAACGGCTACAACTACACCATCACCCGCCAGACCGCCGGCGGCAGCATAACCGCCAAGGCGCTGACGGCCTCGCTGACGGGC
>NZ_JALNUO010000022.1:0-50124 GCF_026540835.1 Sphingomonas sp. GC_Shp_6
GTCCCCGTAGCTCAGTCGGATAGAGCGTCGGTTTCCTAAACCGCAGGCCGGTGGTTCGAATCCACTCGGGGACACCAACCTTCACCACCAAGACCCGCAGAAATCCTTGGGTTTCACCAATGTGGTCGACAATCGGGCGGAGCGCAAGCGGGTTGGCTCGGGCGCGAGCGGGCCGGGGGGAGGCTCGCTCTGATGGCGTCCAAAATCCTCGTGGCTGATGACGAAGCGGCGATCCGCCGGCTGCTGCGCAACACGCTCGAGCGGGCCGGCTACGCCGTCGTCGAGGCGATCAACGGCAAGGAAGCGCCGGCGCGCGCCGGTGCCGATCGGCCCGATGCCATCCTGCTCGATCCCGACCTGCCGGACCGGGACGGCCTCAGCCTTATTCCGCTGCCCCGCGAGGGCGACGACGCGGTCATCCTCGTCGTCTCCGCGCGCGACGCCACTGAAGAGAAGGTGGCGGCGCTCACGCGCAAGGAGCACGACGTGCTCGCCATCCTCGCCCGCCATATCGGCCGCGTGGTCACGCACGAGCGCATCATCGCTGCCGCCTGGGCGGGCGAGGAGGACCCGTGCATCGAATGTCTGCGGATCGTCGTGCGCAACCTGCGCCAGAAACTCGAGCCTGCAGGCCAGGTCGGAAGCGTGATCGCGAACGAGCTCGGCGTCGGATACCGTCTGCGATCGGACGGCTGATGCCGCTACCCGTCCCGCAACGCGGCGGACGGCCGTGCTCTGAGGGCCGGCAGGCTCCCCACGAGTCCGGTTGCGAGTATCATCGCCAGCGCGCCCGCAAGCGTGGCCGCCACGATGTCCCAACGCGGCGCCCAGACCATGCCGAACGTCTGTGTGACCACATACCAGCCGGCGGCAGAGCCCAGAACCAGCGCGACCGAGGCCAGCACCAGGGATAGAATGGCATATTCGATCGCCTGTGCACCGAGCACCTGGCGACGGCTGCCACCGAGCAGTTTCAGGATGACGGAATCATAGCGCCGGGTGCGGCCCGATGCGGCGATCGCGCCGATCAGCACCGCGATCCCGGCAGCGACCGTGACCGCCGCCGCCACCCGGACGGCGAGCGCGATCTGGGCGAGCGCCGTGCCCAGTTGCGCGATCACGTCGCCGACGCGGATCATCGTCACCGAGGGCAGCGTGGCGGCGACGCGGCGGGCGATCGCGCCGTCGCGGGCCGGCGGCGCATAGACGCTCGCCAACAGGCCGTGCGGCGCTTCCTCGATATAGCCGGGCGAGAAGACGATCGCGAAGTTCAGTCCCAGACCGCCCCAGTCGATCTTGCGGAGCGCCGCGATCCGCGCGGGAACGTCGACGCCCAGCACCGATATGGTGATGCTGTCGCCCACCTTGAGGCCGAGCGCGGTCGCCGCCCTGTCCTCGATCGATACCAGCGGCGCACCGTGATACTCCGCCGGCCACCATCGGCCCGCGACGACGGTGTTGCGCGGCGGCAAGGTCGCCGACCAGGTGATCGTCCGGTCGCCGCGCAGCACCCATGCGCCCTCCGGCAGCGTCTTCATGTCAACGACGCGCATGCCGTGAAAGGCGACGATCGATCCGCGCAGCGACGGCACGGCCTCGATCCTGGCGTCGGGTGCCGCGGACTTGACGGTGCGGGCGAAGGTCGTCGCATCCTCGGGTTGGAGGTCGATGGCGAAGAAGCGCGGCGCCTTGGCGGGTGCGGCGTTGCGCAGCTCGAACGCCAGGCTCGAATCGATGACCGCGAGCGCCACGAACAGCGACAAACCGAGGCCGAGCGCCACGACGAGCCGATCGGTCTGCGCACCCGGCCGGTGGAGGTTGGCGACGGCGAGCCGAAGCAGCGGACGGCGCGGGCGCGGCAGCCTGGCGGCCACGACGCGGATCGCCGACCCGATGCCCCATAAGAGCATGATGACCGCGAGGATCGCGCCGATGAAGCCGAGCGCGAGCAGCCGGTCCGACGCCGTCAGCACCGCGAGCGCGACCAACGCGGCAACGAGCAGCGCCATGACGCCCGCTACGCGCCCCGATGGCAGGCGGCGCATGGCGACCGCATCGCGCAACAGCGATGCGGCGGGCACGGCGCGCGCACGGGCGAGCGCCGGCAGCGCGAAGAGCAACGCGACCAGCAACGCGAGGACCGCGGCCGTCGTCAGCGGCAGCGGATACAGCGTCAGCCGCGGCAGCACCGGCAGCGCCGTTCCGGCGATCGCCGTCACGATCCACGGCACCGCCGCGCCGACCACCAGGCCGCCGCCCACGCCGATCACCGCGACCAGCCCGAGCTGGATCAGGAAGATGGTGGCGATGGTCTGCGATCGCAGGCCCAGAACCTTCAGCGTGGCGATGATCTGCGTCTTGCCTGCCAGATAGGCCGCCACGCCGCTGCCCACGCCGACGCCCGCGATCGCCAGCGCGGCCAGGCCGACGATGAGCAGGAACTGCCCGAGTTGGTCGATGCCGCGGCGCAGCCCGCCCGCGGATTGGTCGCTGAGCTTGGCCGACCACCCCGCGCCCTGGAAGCGGCGCAACAGCCGATCCCGCACGGCCGCCGCCGCCTCGGGATCGGCGAGGGCGATGCGGTAATGGCTTTCATAGAGGCTGCCGGGCTGGAGCAGCGCGGTCGCGTCGAGAGCCACCGGATCCACCAGAGCCGGCGGCCCCAGCGTGAAGCCCGCGCCGAGGCGATCGGGCTCGTCGGCGATGAGGCCGATCACGCGCAGCGGGGCGGAGCCGATCCGCAGCGTGTCGCCCGGCCGGACGTTCAGCCGATCGGCCAGCGCCGGTGCGATCGCGACCTCGCGTCCGTGCGGTCGAGCGGCCAGAGCGCCCGGTGCGAGCCGGAATCGCCCGACCAGCGGCCATGCCGCATCCGCGCTGCGCAGATCGACCAGCGCCGCCGCGCCGCCCGCATCGGCCATCGCGCGCAACCCGACGACCTCCGATACGCGCCCGATCCGGCCGAACGCCGCCAGCTCTTCCACGGTCGCGCGCCGCTGCGAGACGCTGAACTCGATGTCGCCGCCCAGCATCTGCCGGCCGTTTCCGTCGAGCGCGGCGATCATGCTGGCCGCAAGGCTGCCGATGCCGGCCAGCGCCGCGGTGCCCAGGAACAGGCACACCGCCAGCAGCACGAGCCCGCGCCCGCCGCGCCGCAGATCGCGCAGCGCCAGGCGCCAGGCAAGGCTCACCCGTTGCTCCTGTCCGCGACGATATGGCCGTCGGCGAGCTGGATCACGCGCGCGCACCGCGCCGCCAGCACGGGATCGTGGGTGATGATGAACAGCGTCGCCCCGCTTGCCGCATGGCGGGCGAACAGCAGGTCCATGATCGCCGCGCCGGTCGCGGTGTCGAGATTGCCCGTCGGCTCGTCGGCGAAGATCAGCGGCGGGCGGGCGACGAGCGCGCGGGCGATGGCGACGCGCTGCTGCTCGCCGCCCGACAATTGCGCCGGATAATGGCGGGTACGATGACCGAGCCCGACCGTGGCGAGTTCCGCCTCGGCGCGGGCGAAGGCGTCGCTTTGCCCCGCCAGCTCGAGCGGCACCGCGACGTTTTCCAGCGCAGTCATCGTCGGCAACAGGTGGAAGGCCTGAAGGACGATGCCGATCCGCCCGCGCCGCGCGACCGCGAGCCGGTCTTCATCGAGCGCGCCGAAGTCGAGCCCCGCCACGGCGATGCTGCCGCCGCTCGGCCGCTCCAATCCGGCGAGCACCGCCATCAGCGAGGATTTGCCCGATCCCGACGGACCCAGCAGCGCGACGCTTTCGCCCGATGCGACCCGCAGATCGATTCCGCGGAGGATGTCCACCCGCGCCAGCGCACGGCCGAGCGACAGCGACACGTTGCGTGCGACGATCAGCGCGCTATCGGTGGGAGATGAAACCATCGTTCCGTCTTGGTCGATCCGGCGTTCGACGGCAATTGCGGCATGCCGCGATGCTCGCTTTGGTCGCGATCCTGTCGGGCGCTCCGGCTGCGGTCGCGGCGGCGCCCGCGCCGCTGATCTGGGCGTTCGGCGACAGCCTGACGGCCGGTTACGGCCTCGCGCCGGATCAGGGGTTCACGGCAAGGCTGCAAGCCGCGCTGCGCGACGCCGGCATCCCTGCGACGGTGCGCAACGGCGGTGTCGCCGGCGATACCGCGGCGCAAGGGCGGGCGCGGCTGCGTTGGGGATTGCGCGGCCTCGGTCGGGCGCCCGATCTGGTTCTCGTCGAACTCGGCGCCAACGACATGCTGCGCGGCCTCCCGACCGAACAGACCAAGGCCAATCTCGACATGATCCTTGCCGAGTTGCACGCCCGCCGCATTCCCGTGCTGCTGATCGGCATGCGTGCGGCGCCGAACCTGGGGCGGGACTATGTCCGTGCGTTCGACGCCATGTACCCCGCCCTCGCCAAGACGCATGGCGTGCCGCTCTACCCGTTCTTCCTCGACGGCGTGGCGGGCCACCCGCGTCTGATACAGGCCGATGGGCTGCATCCCGATGCGGGCGGCGTGGACGTCATCGTACGACGGCTGCTGCCCACGATCGTTCGCCTCACGAAGCGGCACTGACCATCCGGCGCCTAAGCCGGCCCGTCAGCCCCGGGCGTCCGGGTAGTCGGCGCTGAGCGCCAACGCGCGATCGGCTTCCACCTCTTCCAGGCGCTTTCGGAAAACATCCACGGCCGTGTCATAGGCGAACTTGCCCAGCACGAGGTGTCGCGGCGGCACGTCGCGCAACACCGCCTCGATCATGGCCTCGCCGGCGCGTACCGGATCGCCGGGCTGCTGGCCGCTATAGCCGCTGGTCGTGCCCATCCGCGCCGCTGCCGTCTGGGCATAGGCATCGATCCGGCTCTCGGTCTGGATCAGGGAGCGGCCGGCCCAATCGGTGCGGAACGGGCCGGGCTCGATGCAGGTCACGCTGATCCCGAGCGGTTCCACTTCGGACGCGAGCGACGAGGACCAGCCCTCCACCGCATGCTTGGTTGCGCTGTAATAGCCGCTGGCTGCAAAGCCCGTGATGCCGCCGACCGACGTGACGTTCAGGATGGCGCCGCCTCCCTGTTCCCGCATGAGCGGCAGGACGGCGCGGGTCATCGCGAACAGGCCGAACACATTGGCATCGAACTGGGCGCGGATTTGGGCCTCCTCGCCTTCCTCCACGCTGGACTGATAGCCATAGCCGGCATTGTTCACGAGCACGTCGATGCGGCCGAACCGCGCCTTGGCCTGCGCGACGGCGGCGGCGATCTGGTCGGCGTCCGTGACGTCGAGCGCCACCGCCAGTGCGCGGCTGTCGCTCGCTGCGGCCAGATCCTCGACGCGGTCGGCGGAACGGGCGGTCGCCACGACCCTCCATCCACGGGCGAGCACGAGCTTGGCCAGTTCGCGACCGAAGCCGGTCGAGCAACCGGTGATGAACCAAACGGGATCGGGGGGAATCGTCATGGAAGAACCTCGGATAAGGACGTGCGACTGGAACGTCCGGGCGGGTCGCTGGAGCCAAAGTTTTTCGAGCGAGCGCTGCATGGCTCGGAATAATCGTGCCGGACGGCGGAGTGGAACGTTGGCGAGGCTCCGCTGTTCGCGGCGGTGACACGATCCTGCAGCCATCACGCCCCGGCGGCAGACCAAGGAAGCGAATGCGATGAACGATCCTCTGCGCGTCGGCCTGCTGGGCTATGGCTTTTCGGGCAAGACTTTCCACGCGCCGCTGATCGCGGCGTCGGACCGTCTGATGCTGTGCGCCGTCGCGTCGCGCGATGCCGCAAAGGTGCATGCCGACCTGCCGGGCATCCGGGTCGATGCAGATCCGCTCGCCATCATTCGCTCGCCCGACATCGATCTGATCGTGATCGCCACGCCCAACGAAGCGCATGCGCCGCTCGCGCTTGCCGCGATCGAGGCCGGCAAGCATGTGGTGATCGACAAGCCGTTCGCGCTCGACCTGGCCGAAGCACGAAGCGTCGTCGCCGCGGCGACGCGCGCCGACCGGCAGCTTTCGGTGTTTCACAATCGGCGCTGGGACAGCGACTTCCTTACCGTCCGCGACGCGATCGCCGCCGGGATGATCGGCGACATCGTGCATTTCGAATCGCATCTCGATCGTTTCCGCCCCGAAGTGCGGGATCGCTGGCGCGAACGCGCGGGGCCGGGCAGTGGCGTCTGGTTCGACCTCGGGCCGCATCTCGTCGACCAGGCGCTGCAACTCTTCGGCTTGCCCGATCTGATACAGGCGAGCCTTGCGTGCCAGCGGCCCGGCGCGGTGACCGACGATTGGGCTCATGTCATCCTGTTCTATGGGCAACGGCGCGTCATCCTGCACGCCGGCATGCTCGTCGCGGGGGGAACGCATCGCTTCGTCGCCCATGGTACGGAGGGCAGTTTCGTGAAGCGCCTGCCGGATCGGCAGGAAGCGTTGTTGCTCGACGGCACGAAGCCGGGCGCGGAAGGCTGGGGTGCGGATCCCGACGGCCTCACCATCTACCGGCACGGGACGGAACGCACGATCCCGGCGACCCCTGGCGATCAGCGCCGCTTCTACGATAGGCTTGCCACTTCGCTTCGAGGAGCGGGGGCCGCGCCCGTGCCGCCGATCGAGGCGCTCGCGGTCATGGCCGTGGTGGAAGCCGCAAGCCTGTCGTCCCGCGAACGCCGCGCCGTGGAATTGCCACTCACCGCCGAGGAGCGCGCGGCATGGCGATGAGCGGCGAAGCGCCCGCACCGGGCATCGGGCCGGGCCTGACCGCCGTCTTCTCCATCGCCTGCGGCCTGATGGTCGCGAACCTCTATTATGCGCAGGCGTTGATCGGCGAGATCGCGCCGGCGCTGGGCCTGCACGGCGCCGTCGCCGGCCTGGTCGTCACCGCGACCCAGCTCGGCTATGGGGCGGGCTTGTTCTTCGTCGTCTCGCTCGCGGACCGGGTCGAGAACAAGCGGCTCATCCTGGCGCTGACGGGCGGCGCCTGTTTCGGGTTGCTCGGCACGTGGCTGGCGACGGGCGCGGTGAGCTTCCTGTTGTTTTCCTTTCTCACCGGGTTCTGCTCGGTCGGCGCACAGATCATGGTGCCGCTCGCCGCCCATCTGGCGCCCGAGAGCCGGCGCGGCCGGATCGTCGGCAACATCATGGGCGGGCTGATCGCCGGGATCATGCTGGCGCGCCCGCTGGCGAACGGGGTCGCCGCGGTGGCCGGCTGGCGCACGATCTTCGGGCTTGCCGCGATCGGGATGGCGGCGCTTGCGCTGCTCGTCAGTCGCACCGTTCCGGAACGCCGCCCGCAACCCGATCTGCGATACGGCCAGCTTCTGCGATCGAGCGTTCGGCTGTTGGTGAATACCCCGGCGATCCGGCGGCGCACGGCCTATCAGGCGACGATGTTCGCCGCGTTCAACCTGTTCTGGACGGCGGTGCCGCTGCTGCTCGCGCGGCGCTTCGGTCTGGGCCAGGGCGGTATCGCGCTGTTCGCGCTGGCCGGTGCCGGCGGTGCGCTGGCGGCACCGATCGCCGGGCGGCTCGGCGACCGGGGCCATGTTCGAGCGGGCACGGCGGTGGCGCTGACGTCCGCAATCGGTGCCTTTCTCCTCGCCGGCTGGGCCGCGGCGGCGCATGCGCTGATCCTTCTCGCCGCCGCGGCCGTGCTGCTCGACGGGGCGACCCAATTGAACCAGGTGCTCGGCCAGCGCGTGCTCTTCTCGATCGCGGCCGAGGCGCGCGGCCGCATCAACGCGGTGTACATGACCATGGTGTTCCTGGCCGGCGCACTAGGCTCGATGCTCGCGACGTTGAGTTTCGAACGGGGCGGCTGGACGGCGACGGCCGCGGTCGGCGCCGCGCTGGTCACGGCCGCGCTCGTCCTGTTCTCGACCGAACGCCGGGCGAGCGCGGTCTAGAGTTGACGACGTTACTTAACCCGTTCGCCCTGAGCTTGGCGAAGGGCATGCGCCGCATGCCAACGTTGGACTGCGGAGAGCGTGCTTCGACAAGCTCGCACGAACGTAGACAGACTGGATCGACCTAACGTCATCCGACCCCAGAAATGCTGCGACGTTCGGTGACGGTCTGAAACAGCGCCCGCCCGACGCCGCACGCCGCCGTCATCATGGTGCCTCGGCGGCGAGCGCGGTGAACAGCGCGGCGTGATCGCTGCCCTCGCGCCAGAAGACCGGCGGCCGGCCGAGCGGGGCTGCGACCTCTACCGTCTGGCCGCCCGCGAACCGCTCGCCCGACCAGAGATGCACCCAATGCGCGCCGGCGGGAAGATAGGTGGCCCAGCGATCGCGGTCGGGCGCGATCACGGGTGCGACGATCAGGTCGCGGCCATAGCCGAACTGCGTCTCGATCCCCCAGCAGCCGGGATCCTCCTCCCAATCGAGCAGCAGCGCGCGCTGGAGCGGCAGGCCGGTTTCCACGGCCTCGTCGCACAGCGCCGCCACATAGGGTGCGAGCGCGGCGTGGACGCGCGTCATCGCCACGAAATGCGCGAGCACCGCCGGATCGCCGTCGAGCTGGAGATTGTCGTCGGGACGATTGCCCTCATGGCTGCGCATCACCGGCGAAAAGGCGCAGAGCTCGCTCCAGCGCATCAGCAGTTCGGGCGTGCGGACGTTGCCGTAGAGGCTGGTATAACCGCCGAGATCGCTGTGGTGATAGGCGTTGCCGAGCATGCCGGACGACAGTGCCGCGCGGATGACGGTGCCGATCCCGTCATGGCGCGAGAAATCCACGCACTGATCGCCTGCCCACAGCAGCGGGCAGTGGCGCCCCACGCCGGTGAACCCGGCGCGCATGAAGAACAGCGCGTCGCCGGTGCGCCCGCGCGCGGCGATCGCGCGGGCGTTCACCTCCGCCCAGATCGTCGGCCATGCGTTATGCGCCAGCATGCCGTCGGTGCCGTCGTGAAGGCGGATGTCGGTCGGCAGATACTCGCCGAAATCCGCCATCCAGCCCGACAGCCCGTAATCGAGCATCTCGCGGCCGATCACGCGGTCGGCGAACCAGTCCGCCGCGGCGGGATTGGTGAAATCGACGATGCCGCAATCGAATTCGCCGAAGTCCACGATATAGGGCGCGTCCGCGTCGCGGCGCAGCACCAGATAGCCGGCGGCGACCGCTTCGGCATAGAGCGAGCCGTCGATGGCGAGATAGGGATTGACGTAGCCCAGAAACCGGATGCCCCGCTCGGCCAGCGCCGCGATGTGCGCGCGCAGCCCCGGATAGCGGCTCTCGTTCGCCTTCCAGTCCCAGAACAGCCGCTTGCCGAAGCTGGTAACGCGCAGGCCCACCCAGTCCTCGCACCAGAGCCCGGTGACGATCGCGCCGGCTGCGATCATCGTCTCCATGCGCGCGAAGCTTTCCGCCCCCTGCTTCAATCCGAGGATCGCGCCTTCATAGGCCCAGCCGGGAAGGCGGGGCTGGCGGCCGAAGCGGCTGGATAGCTGGGTGACGATGCCGGCGAAGCGCTCCGCCGCGAAGAGCTCGATCCCGGTGGGGATCTCCCATGCCTCGATCTCGTGGAACGCGGGGTCGCGAAAGTCGAAACAGCTATAGGCGGTCGTATCGAGGTGCAGCGCATAATGGCGTGACGAGACATAGGTCGGCTGCGGATAGTTGGTGTTCCAATAGTCGCCGCCGGACCGGCTGTCGCGATCGCACTGGAAGGTCATCAGCGTGGACTTGTCGCGCCCGACGCCCGGCTCCGAGGTCCAGAGCGGGAAGCGGCGACCGGCCATGTCGAAATAGGATAGCTGTTCGCCACCGCCCCATAGCCGCTCGCCCGGCTCGGCGACGCAGCGCAGCCAGAAGCGGTTGAGCGCGGGATCGAGCGCGGCGATCGCCAGTCCGGCATCGGTCACGGTGACGCGCAGGAGCGGGGCGCCGGTGGCCGTCGCCGCCAGCGTCACCGTGTCTCCGTCGACCGCTGCGTGGGCGAGCGGCACGCGCGCATCGAGCCGGTCGGAAAGGACATAGTTGCCGCGGTACATGTCGATGTCCGGACGGCCGATCCCGACGAAGACGGCCGGGCGGGCGGGGCGGTGGCTCACCACCGGCATGTCCCCGACGCACAGATCGAAGCCCCCGTCGACCGCGATCAGCCGGAGCCGCGTCGTGCCGCCCATACCAGCAACGAGCGGAGAGGAAGCGCTGGCAACCATCGACAACTCTCCCTTGGCGCCTGCCGCGGCTTCGTCGGCGCGCGGTACGGCGCCGTTCCTCAGTCCAGCGTCAGTGGGCCGTGCCGCAGCTTGGGCAGAACGTGGCGGGCGAACAGATCGGCCTCGGCGGCATGCGGATAGCCCGACAGGATGAACGCTTCGATCCCCATGTCCTGATACATCCGCAGCTTGGCGAGGACCTGATCGGGATCGCCGACGATCGCTGCGCCGCAGCCCGACCGGGCGCGGCCGACCCCGGTCCATAGATTCTCTTCGGCATAGCCGCTTTCGCTCGCATTCTCGCGCAGCGCCGATTGGGCGGCTACCCCCATGGAGGTGGTGTCGAGCGACTTGTTGCGGATGGCTTCGCCCTCGGCCGCATCCAGCTTCGACAGCAGGCGGTCCGCGGCGGCGCGCGCCTCCGCCTCGGTGTCGCGGACGACGACATGCGCGCGATAGCCGAATTTCAGCGTGCGGCCGTGCCTGGCCGCGCGCGCGATCATGTCGTCCATGATCGCCCGGACGGCCTCCTGCTTGTCGGGCCACATCAGATAGACGTCGCAACCCTGTGCCGCGGCCTCGCGCGCATCGGGCGACAGGCCGCCGAAATAGAGGGGCGGGCATTTGCCGGATACCGTCGAGACGGCGGGAGCGTCGAGCTTGAGCTGCCAGAATTCGCCCTGATGATCGAGCGGACCGCCGTTGAGCAGCGTCTTCAGGATCTGCATCGCCTCCAGCGTCCGCGCATAGCGGGGCGCGGAGGCGAGTTTCTCGCCGGGCAGATCGGACGAGATGATGTTGATGGTCAGCCGTCCGCCCAGGATGCGGTCGATGGTGGCGATCTGGCGCGCGAGCTGGGGCGGCCAGCTTTCGCCGATGCGCACCGCCATCAGCAGCCGGATGCGGCGCACCATGGTCGCGATCGCGGCGGCGAAGGCGGTGGTGTCGATGCCGAGCGCATAGCCCGACGGCAGCAGGATATTGTCGAAGCCGCCGGTTTCAGCCTGAAGCACGATGTCGCGGCAATGCTCCCAGCTCGATTTCAGCTGCGGATCGGAAACGCCGAGGAACTCGTAATCATCGTCGCAGAGCGCCGAAAACCAGCTCACTTCGCACGCGGCCGTCATGGCAGTTTCTCGCCCAGGCTCGCCTCGAGAACCGCATACCATTCGGCCCGGGTCCATCGTGGCGTATAGGCGTCCGGTATCTTCGCGATCCTGGATGCGTTCTGGGTTCCGACGATCGGGATGGGGCGCGCCGGATGCGCCATGATCCAGCTATAGGCCGCGGCTGCGCGATCGACGCCGGCCTCGTCGGCCTTGGCATCGAGCAATGCCGCGACCGCCTGGGCGCGCGCGTCCTGCGGATCGGCGAGCCGTCCCCCGCCGAGCGGGGACCAGGCGAGTACCGCCATCCCCCGCTCCATCGCCTGGTCGAACAGCCCGTCGAACAGCGGCGTGACGGCCAGCGCGGAGAATTCGGGCTGATGGCTGACCAGCGGCGCCGTCAGGAACGAGGCCAGCGCCGCCGTCTGCGCCGGGGTGTGGTTGGAGACACCGATTGCCGCGATCTTGCCCGCGGCGCGCGCATCGTCCAGCGCCCGCGCGACCTCCTGCGGGTGCGTCAGGAGATCGGGACGGTGGATCTGATAGAGATCGATCCGCTCGCAGCCGAGCCGCGACAGCGACGCGTCGATCGCCTCGGCCAGGTACGAGGCGCGCGAGTCATAGGGCACGCCCATGCTGATGCCGCCCTTCGTCGCCAGCACCATGCGGTCGCGCAGGGCCGGCGCCTCGGCCAGCACCCGCCCGAGCAGCGTCTCGGCGGCACCGAACGACTCGCCATTGTCGGGGCCGTAGATGTCGGCGGTGTCGAGCAGCGTGACGCCGGCGTCGAGCGCCGCTTCGACGAGGATGCGCGCCTCGCCGACGTCGTCGCCGCCGAACCGCCACATGCCCCAGGCGATGGTGCTGATGGTGAGGCCGGTGTCGCCAAGGGCAACGGTGCGATCGGGAGGAGCGATGTAAGACACCGTTGTCTGATGGCGCAAAATCGGCCTAAAGAAAAGCTAAATGGCGGCGTGATGATCGCCAATGCAGCATGCGGACATGCCAAAGGGTGTGGGCGTCATGGCAAGACATTGGATTCGCTGGAAAACCAGTGGTGCGTTCAGGAGAGGAATGATGATGAAGGTTGCAACGACGCGAATCCTGATGCTGCTGGGGGTCGCCGCTCCGGCGTTGCTGGCCGCTCGGCCGGCCGATGCACAGGACGCGCAGGCGTCCGTCTCCGGCGGCGTCGCTTCCAGTCCGGCACCGCAAGCCGCCGCGGAGAGCCCGCCGCCCCCCGGCGTCGCGGCGCAGCCGGCCGAGTCCCAACCGGAGGCCGCTCCCACCGGCGATATCGTCGTGACCGCGCAGAAGCGCAGCGAGCGGTTGCAGGAGGTGCCGATCGCGGTATCCGTCGTCAGCGGCGCGGCGCTTTCGGCGCTGGGCAAGCCGGGGCTCGAGGGCGCGGTCACGCTGGTGCCCGCGCTCAATTTCCAGAAATCGGGGACGACGCTGAACCAGTCGCTGTTCCTGCGCGGCGTCGGCACGACGACGTTTTCGATCGCCGGCGAGCCGTCCGTCTCGACCGTGGTCGACGGCGTGGTCTATGCGCGATCGGGCGAGGCGTTCGGCGATCTGGTCGATATCGAACGGCTCGAGGTGCTCCGTGGGCCCCAGGGCACGCTGTTCGGCAAGAACGCCTCGGCCGGCGTCATCAACATCGTGTCGGTACAGCCCACGCGCGATCTGGGCGGCTATGTCGAGGGCGGCTATTTCACGAACGGCAACGAGGCGCGCATTCGCGGCGCGCTCAACCTCCCGGTGAGCGACACGCTGCTGACTCGCTTCACCGGCTTCTACGGCCGGTACGACGGCAACATCCGCAACGTTGCGACCGGCGACCGCGTGAACGGTTACGAGCATTACGGTGCCCGCGCGCAGGTGAAATGGATGCCGAGCGACCGCACGACGGTGGCGCTGATCGGCGACTATCATCGCGACGACGACAATTGCTGCGCCGAGGTGATCGGCACGGGCGCGCTGAACGCGGCCGGGGCGGCGATCACCAGCCCGGCGTTCGCGGTGCTGCCGACGCCGCTCGGCGACCGCACGCGCGCGGTGAACCAGAATCTGGTCACCCGCACGAAGGAGGAGGGCTATGGCGTCTCGCTCCAGCTCGACACCGAACTGGGCACGCAGACGGTGACCAGCATCACCGCCTATCGTGACTATCGGAACACCGAGATCCGCGACGGCGATTTCCTGCCGCAGGCCTATGTCGGCTTCAACCAGCTTCATGACGTCGGGCCGCAGACCGGCAACACGTTCAGCCAGGAACTGCGCCTCACGTCGCCGGCGCACCAGTTCCTCTCCTATGTCGTCGGGCTCTATTATTCGCGGGCGGAATCGGAGCGGATCTATTCGCGCGCCGACATCGCCTGCAACGGCGCCGCCACGCCGACGGTTCTGATCCCCTGCGGCACGGCCGGTGCGCCGGCGACGACCACGCCCTTCGGCCAGTCCGATTATGGCTCGGTGTTCAAGAACATCGCCGCCTTCGGCCAGGCCACCGCCAATTTCACCGATCGGTTCCGCTTCATCGGCGGGATGCGCTGGACGGCGGATCAGCTGAATGTGTTTCTCACCCGCACGACGGCGCTGGCGGGTCCCGGCATCCAGCCGAGCTTCCCCATAACGGCGACCGGCACCGGCACGCCGGCGAGTGCGTTCACCAACAAGACGACGAACACCAACCTGTCGGGCAAGGCGGCGCTGCAGTTCGACGTGACTCACAATGTGACGGCCTATGGCGGCTATACGCGCGGCTATAAGGGCCCGGCGTTCAACGTCTTCTTCAACCTGACGGCGACCGGCACGAACGTGATCGCACCGGAAACCTCCAACAGTTACGAGGTGGGGCTGAAGAACACGCTGTTCGGCGGCAAGCTGGTGCTCAACATCGATGCCTTTTATGCCAAGTACGATAATTTCCAGGCGAACAACCCCGATCTGGTCGCCGGTGTCGTCGTCACGCGCTTCACCAACGCCGGCAAGGTCTCGACGCGGGGCGGCGAAGCGGACATCGTCTTCCGCCCGGTCGCCGATCTGTCGCTGTCGGGCGGCATCGCCTACACCGATGCGCATGTCGACCAGTTCCTCCAGGCGCCCGGTGCGGCGGCGACGGCGGTGATCCCTGCCGGTACGTCGCTGCCGTTCGCACCCAAGGTGAAGGGTTCGCTCGGCGCCGATTACCGTTGGCGCACGGGTCGGGCGATCGACCTGTTCCTGGGGGCTCAGGGCAATTACCAGTCTAAGCAACTCGCGCTGTTTTCGCCCGACCCGGTGCAGCGCCAGCTCGGCACGATCCACTCCTATGGCCTTGTCAATCTGTCGGCCGGAATCGGCGATGCGAAGGATCGCGTTCGCCTGACCTTCCAGGTCCGCAACCTGCTCGACCAGAGCTTCGCGGCGGCGATCCAGAACGGCGGCCCATCGGGCTCGTACCGTTACCAGATCCCGCGCGACGCGGACCGCTATTACGGGGTGACCGGGCGCGTGAACTTCTGATCGTTCCTGCCCCTGAGGGATCGAGGCGGCCCCGGGCGATCCCGGGGCCGTTTCGCTGTCAGTGGCTCACCGGCATGACGCGCGCGGCGCCGGGTTCGGCCAGCGTCAAGTGCGGCACCAGCAATTGGACCAGCGCGAGGCCGACCAGATACGAACCGCCGCACAGGATCAGCAGCGGCGCATAGCCATAGCCGTTGTCGAGCGAGAAACCCGCGGCCTCGAGCATCGCCATGCCTGTCAGATTGCCGGCAAAGGCGCCGATCCCGATGGCGGTGCCGATCATCCGCGACGGGAAGATATCCGCCGTCATGCCGAACACGTTGGTCGAGAATCCCTGATGCGCGAACAGGGCCAGGCCGAGCAGCGACGCGGCGACCCAGGCATTGTCCGTCAGCAGCACCAGCGGCACCGGCAGGATCAGCACGGCATAGACGAGCATCGATCCCTTGCGCGCGCGATCCATGCCGATCCCGCGCGCCAGCAGCCATGTCGGCAGCAATCCGCCGCTGAGCGATCCCAGCGCGGCAAGCAGATAGATGAAGGCGATCGGCAGCCCCAGCGCGCCTTGCGACAGGTTGAACAGGCGGTGGAACAGATCGGGCATGAAGAACAGCAGGAACCACCAGCATTGGTCGCTCAGCGCCTTGGCGGCGATGATGGCCCATTGCCGCCGATCCCGCAGCATCGCGCCCCAGGGCACCCGGTCGGCGGGCGCGTCGTCGGCGGGTGCGGTGGTGGTCCCGGCCCGCGACGTGACGATCAACCAGATCACGACCCAGACCAGCCCAAGGCCGCCGGTGAGCAGAAACGCGGCGCGCCAGCCGAGCCAAAGCGCCAGCGGCGGGATCGACAGCGGCGCGACGACCGCGCCGAAATTGGAGGCCATGTTGCCGATGCCCAGCATCAACGATCGCCGTTCGGGCGGGAAATAGATGCCGGCGGTCTTCACCTGCGCCGGGGTGCCGATCGACTCCGCGGCCCCCAGCAGCGCGCGCACCCCGACGAACCCCGCGACGCTGCCGACCAGCGCATGCGCCATGCCCGCCAGGCTCCACGTTGCGACGCCGATCGCGAACCCCTTGCGCAGGCCGATCCGGTCGATGAACCAGCCGGTGCCGAGAAACGACACCGCGGCACAGAATTGGAAGGCGGACGCCATGTGGCTGTAATCGCGGTCGCTCCAGGCGAAATCGGCCTGCAGCATCGGTTTGAGCAGCGCGATGACCTGCCGGTCGACGTAGTTCAGCATGATCGCCGCGAATGCGAGGGCGACGATCGCCCACCGCCTGGCATCGACGCGCTCTTCCATCCCGGTCTCTCCTTTATATCGACAACGGTGTCACCTAACCGACCGGCTGGTCAAGCCGCAGGCGGCGCAGCGGTCGACTCCCGGACGACCAGTTCGTAATCGAGGCGCCGTTCCCGGGCCCCGCCGGGGGTGAGCAACAGATCGGCAGCGGCCGCCGCGAGATGCCGGACGGGTTGGCGGATCGTCGTCAGCGGTGGCCAGACGATCTCGGCCAGGGGGGCGTCGTCGAACCCCGCGACCGACAGCATCGCCGGCACCGCGATCCCGCGGCGATGCGCGGCGACGAGCACGCCGGCCGCCATGTCGTCGCTGGCCGCGAAGATCGCGCTGGGCGGGGCGGGCAGGTCCAGCAGCGCATCCGCCGCCGCCTTTCCGGACGCGAAATCGAATTCGCCCTGGCGGATATAGTCGAGATCGACGGCGATGCCGGCCTCCGCCAACGCCCGCAGATAACCCGCCAGGCGCTGGCTCGACGCGGCGTAGCTTCGCTCGCCCGTCACGAACCCGATCCGGGCATGACCCAGCCCGATCAGGTACGCCGTCATGTCGAACGCCGCCTGTTCGTTGTCGATCGACGTCGCCGGAACGTGATCGATCCGCGCGCCGGGCTGCAGGCGGACGAAGGGGATGGCGCGTCGCTCCAGTTCCTCGATCACCTGGCGATCGTCGCAAGCCGGCGGCGCCAGCACGAGGCCGTCGGGGTGCGCCTGGTCGATCAGCGCGACGATGTCGCCCAGCAGGGCGGGCGACGATCGATCATAGGGCTGCGCGATCATCCGCACCTTGTCGCGTCCGCACCGTTCGCGCACGCCGGCCTGCACCTCATACACGTACCAGGGGTTGGGATTGTCGCAGATCAGCGCGATCTGGTGAGATCGACGTCCGGCCAGCGCGCGCGCGGCCTGGCTCGGCTGAAATCCGATCTCGGCCATCACGGCCTTCACCCGCTCGCGCTTCTCGGCGCTGACATAGGGCTGATCGTTGATGACTCGCGACACCGTCTTGAACGACACGCCGGCCAGCCTCGAAACATCGCGGATGGTCGGCCGGTGGGTGATGGGGCGGGCGGGGCGTTCGAGCATCGCCATGGTCTAGGCAGGACAGGGCGGCCGGGGAATAGCGCTTTGCCGCGGCCGTCGCACGATCGAGGCGGGGCGATGCCCGACGATGCTATGCTTCGGCCTCGGGCCGACGCCGTTATCGCCCGATCGGGCGGCCCCGTTCGGCCCGGCGATCCATCGCATCGGCCAGCTTCGCGCGATTGGCGGGGGACAGCGTTGCGGCATAGGCGATGGCGCGCCGTTCGACCGCGGCGCGCACCGCCATGTCCGACGTCCGGGCGCGATCGAGCGCGCCGGCGACGGCGTTCGGGTCGAGGGTGGGCGCACGCAACAGCGTTGCCGCTTCGGCGCGGGCGTCGCGCCCGTCGAGGATGGTCGGGCGCATCGCCCGCCGCGTGTCGCGCAGCGCCTTGCGGAACGACTGGCGTTCGGCCGGGGGCAATTCGACCCCCGCGATGCGCAAGGCGCCCGCGGCGATCGTGCCGCCCCCTCGGCGCAGCGACACGACGCCCGCGATCAACGCCGCCGCCAAGAACAGGTTGAGGAGGACGGACAATGCCAGCGCGGTGCGGATCCTGCCCATCCTCAGCCGTCCTGCGCCGCGACGTCGCCGAACGACGTACTGCCATCGGTGGCGATGTCGATCGGCGCCGCCACGGCCACGGTGGCGATACCCGCTCCGGCGCCCGCCAGCGCCGCCGCGACACCGATACCCGACCACCATAGCCGCGCGCGCGCCGTGATCGCGCCCGGAAGCATCGCGCTGCGCACGATCCGGTCGCGCAACGCCGCATTGGGCGCGGGCACGCGCCACCGGTCGAGCGTGGCATCGAGTGTCGCGGCTTCACGCAGGATCGCGACGGCTTCGGGGTGCGCCGAAAATCGCAGCGCGGCGTCGCGTTCGCGCTCGGGCCAGCGCGCGATCACGCCGCCATAGGCGTCGGCGAGCGCGCGAAAGCGTTCGAGGGACAGCGGTTCAGTCATGCACGTCGCGTTCCTGCGCAGGGGCGAGATGGTCGCGCAAGCGGCGGCGGCCACGCGCCAGCAACGATTCCAGCGCCTCCACGCTCACGTCCAGCGCGGCGGCGGCCTCCATGCCCGAAAGATCCTGATAATGGACCAGCAGGATGGCGTCGCGCTGCCGTTCGGGCAAGGCGGCGATCGCCTCCGCCACGGCATGGCCGCGCTCGGCCGCGATCAGGCCGGCTTCGGCATCCGGCGATGGGTCCGCCCGGTCGGGCATCGTCTCGCCGGTCGCATCCCGGCGCCGACGGAGCCGATCGCGGCACAGGTTGAGCACCACGGTGTGAAGCCAGGTATCGAACCGCGCATCGCCGCGTCGCCACGTCTTCGCCTGCCGCCATGAACGGACGAACGCATCTTGCGCGACATCCTCGGCCTCGGCGCGGTCGCGCAGCACGCGCGTCGCAAGCGCCAGGATGCGCGGCAATTTCGCCGCGACCAGCATGCGCGTCGCCGATCCGTCGCCCCGGCCGACGCGCGCGATCAGCTCGAAATCGGGATCGTGGTCGTGCAACCCTCAGCGTTCCTGGCCGTCGAACCACCACGATCTGCTCCCCGTCGTCGAACCGCAAGGCCCGTCGGATCGGGAGAGCCGGGGCAGGCTCCCCCGACAAGGGGTTCAGCGATAGCGCCAGCCGCCGTGCCAACGGTCGCGATGCTGCCAATAGCGGCGGCCATCCCAATAACCGCGGCCATGATAGTAGTTGCCGACGATCACCGGGCCGCCCCAGCCAGGCCCCCGATTGGGGCGGCAGCCATTATAGGGCCCGCGGTGGAAGCCGGGGCCGCAGCCCTCGCGGGCGTCCGCGGTTCCGGCCGCTGCGACGGCGACGCCGGCCGCGAGGATCAATCCGATCATACGCTTCATGGGACATACTCCTGTCTTGCTCGGGCGCTTCGTTTGGCGCCGTACAGGGTAGAACGCAGCGATCCGCGATTTCCGTCGCGCATCCGCCAAACTTTTTCAGGCCTCGCCAAACAGTTCGCGCTGGCTGCGTTCGAGTTCGTTGGCATAGCGCTTGCGCACATGCGCCTCGGTGAGCGTGCCGAGCAGCGCGCCATCGGCCGCCACCACCGCCAGATCGTCCACGCCCAGCCGGTCGAACACCTGCATGACCTCGGTGATGTTGCGGGCGGGATCGATCGTCTCGTCGGGCCGCCGCGCGAGCGTGGCGGCGGCCGCGTCGCAGTCGACGCCGTCGGCGAACGCATCGGTGGTGGCGACGATGCCGGCATAACGATCCTCCGCGTCGAGCAGGATGATCCGGCCGGTCGAGCCGAGCGGCACGCGGCGGCGCAGCGCGGCGATGGTGATGGCGGCAGGCGCGGTCACCGGGGCCGCGCGCATCATCGACCGCGCGGTCAACTGGCGCACCCAGCCGATGTCGCGCGCCGACCGGATCACTTCGCCGCGCAGATGCAACCGCCAGGTGGAGAAGCTGTAACCGAAGAGTTCGCGCACCACCGCGCTCGCCACCAGCGATGCGGTGAGGACGATCGCGGCGAGCTGGAAGTCGCGCGTCGCCTCCAGCACCAGGAACGTCATCGTCATCGGTCCGCCGATCACCGCGACCGCCAGCGCCGCCATGCCCACTAAGGCCGCGTCCTGTGTCCACAGATGCGGCGCGCCGGGCAGCAGGATCTCGGTCGCGCCCGCATAGATCCGGCCGACCAGCACGCCGAGAAACAGCGAGGCGAAGAATAGCCCGCCGCGAAACCCGAAGCCGAGCGACACCGAGGAGGCGAGCCATTTGAGGGCGAGCACGCCGCACAGGATCAGGATCGGCGCATCGCCCGCCAGCGTCAGGTGCAAGGCGCCATGGCCCGCCGACAGCGCCTCGGGCGAGAGGAAGGCGATCGGCATCAGCAGCAGCCCGCCCAGGAAAGGTCGGGCCGCGGCGGGCAGCCCGATCCGCCGCACGCCCGCCTCCACCAGGCTGACCGAGCGCATCAGCGCGATTCCCACGAACGCGCAGGCGAGGCCGATGCCGACGAACGCCAGATAATCCATGTTGCGGGTGACGCCCACGCTCGACACCGTAATGAGATAGGGCACCCCGCCCAGACTGCGCGCGGTCGCCACGCCCGCGATCGCGGCAGCCGCGACGGGCGCGATCGCCGCCGGGGTATAGGCGCCGATCACGATCTCGAACGCATAGAAGGCGCCGGTGAGCGGTGCGCCGAACGCCGCGCCGATGGCGGCGCCCGCCCCTGCGCCCACCAGGATGCGCAGATCGGACCGGCGGATGCTCAGCCGCCGCCCGATCACCGAGGCGAGGCCGCCGCCGACCTGCGCATAGGCGGCCTCCAGCCCCACCGACGCGCCGAAGCCGTTGGATGCGAAGGTCTGCGCGGTGACGCTCAGGCTGTCGCGCCACGGCACCGCGCCGCCGTGCAGCGCATTGGCTTCCACCACGTCGACCGGGGTGCGGCGACGCCAGCGTTCCAGCGCATATTGCAGCAGCCCGAGCACCGCGCCGCCGGCGGGCAGCGCCAGCAGCCGCGACCAGGGCAGATGCGGCATCGCGCTCAGCCGCATCTCGCCCGGCAACCCGAACAGCAGCGCCTGCAGCGCGTGCGCCGCCGCGCCGAGCGCGACCGACAGTCCGCCCGTGACCGATCCCACCACCACCGCGAGGATGATGAACGTCGCCTCGCTGCGGCGCAGCCGGCGGCGGAACGCGGTCGCCTGGCGGAGCAGCGTGCGTAGCGGGGCGGGCATCCGGCGGGTCATGTGAGCGGCCAGACCCAGGCGATCAGCGGAACGCCGACCAGGATCACCATGATCGACAAGGGCAGCCCGAGCTTCCAGTAATCGCCGAACCGGTAGCCGCCCGGGCCCATCACGAGCGTGTTGCACTGATGGCCGACGGGGGTGAGGAAATCGCAGCCAGCCCCCGTCGCCACCGCCATCAGAAACGGATCGGGATTGAGGTGGAGCCGCTGCGCGACCGAGACCGCGATCGGCCCCAGCACCAGCACGGTCGGCGCGTTGTGAAGGAACGGCGAACAGGCCATGGCGGTGACCATCAGCGTGCCCAGCACCAGCAGCGGCGCGATCCCCGTCAGCAGATGCGCGAGCCCTGCGGCGATCAGCGCGGTGCCACCAGTATGCTGCACTGCTTCGCTCAGCGGCGTCAGCGCGCCGATCAGGACGAGCACTTCGGGCTCCAGCGCGCCATAGGCCTCGCGCATCGGCAGCGCGCCGATCGCCACGATCATCACCGCCGCGCCGAAGAACCCCGCCACGACGGGAATCGTGCCCGTGCCGATCAGCAGGATCGCCGCCGCCAGGATGGCGATCGGGCCAAGCCGCTGCCGCCGATCGCCCAGCTTCACGACGCGTTCGGCGAGCGGCAGCAGCGACAGCGTGCGCATGAATTCGGGAAACGCCTTTTCGCCACCCTGGATCAGCAGCACGTCGCCCGCCTTCAGCGTCACTTCGCGTAGTCGCTGCGTGATGCGTTCGTCGCTCCGCCCCACGGCAAGCAGCTTGACGCCGTAGCGATCCTGCATCCGCGTGCGGGCGGCGGACTGGCCGATCAGCTCGGATCCGGGCTGGATCGTCACCTCGATCGAGCGGACCTCTTCGCTCGGCTCCTCCGCCACGTCGCGGTCGTCGCGCGCGGGGCGCAGCGGCAGGCGTGCGAACATGCGCGCCAGCCCCGCGTCCTCGCCCTCCAGCACCAATATGTCACCCGGCATCAACGCCGCGTCGGCGGCGGCCGCCACCCGCACGCCGCCGGCCCGCACGATCGCGGCGAGCGTCACCCCGTCGCGCCCGAAGTCCAGATCGGCGATGGTCGCGAAGGCCGGGTCGAGCGCGTCCGGCACGGTCGCCTCCGTCGCATAGGCGGCGTCCCCCGCCAGATCCGCGATGCCCGCCGCGGACGGCCGGTCGCGCGGCAGCACCCGCCAGCCGATCGACACGACGACGAAGCCGAGCAGCGTCAGCGCGAGCCCCACCGGTGCGAAATCGAACATCGCGAACGGCTTGCCCAGCGTTTCCTCGCGCACCTGGCTGACGATGATGTTGGTCGACGTGCCGACGAGCGTGACGAGGCCGCCGAGCAGCGACATGAACGCCATCGGCATCAGCAGGGCGGAAACCGAGCTGCCCTCCGTCCGTCCGAGCTTGATCGCGGTCGGCATCAGGATGGCGAGCGCGCCGACATTCTTGGTCACCACCGACAGCAGCGCCGTCGCCCCGGCGAGCGCGGGTACTTGCATCGCCAGCGAGGTCAGATGCGCGAGCAGCGGGCGGATCGCCGTTTCCACCACCCCCGATCGTGCGACCGCCGCGCTGATGACGAGCGCGGAGGCGATGATGACGACCACGTCACTGGTGAAGCCTGAAAACGCCGCCTTCACGGGCACGATCCCGATCGCCATGCCGATCACCAGCGCCACGAGCGACACCAGGTCATAGCGAAACCGGCCCCAGGCGAAGGTCGCGACCGTCCCGGCGACGAGGGCGAAGGCAAGGATCTGCGGAGTGGTCAACGCGGGCTTTCGGAAACGATGGCGACTGCAACGACGCAAGCGCCGCCGCGGTGCCACCATGGAGCGACGCCCCGCCCTGCGCCAGTGCGGGATTGCGGCGGGTGGGCGACGGACGATGGTAACGACCTTGTCACAAAACCGCCACGCCGTCGCTCTAGAGGCCGCCCGAGGGCAGGCGCGGGACGATCAGGGATCGACCGGGCACCGCCGATCCGGGGATCGGCGGACATAAGGGGACAGAGACATGCGTGCGTTCGGAACGATGCTGTGGTGTGGCGTGGCCGCAGGGGCACTGGTGGGGATCGCACCCGCCTATGCGCAGGATGCGCCGGCCGGTGCGCCCATGGCGGCCAGCGGGCAGGGCGACCAGCCGGCCGACGGCGTCGCCGACGTGGTGGTCACCGCAGAACGGCGTTCCGAAAATCTGCAGCGCGTGCCGGTGTCGGTGGGCGTGGTGAGCGGGGCGGACCTGCGCGCGTTCCAGGCCAGCGGCGACGACACGCTGCTGTCGCTGTCGGGCCGCGTGCCGAGCCTTTACGCCGAGACGACGACCGGCCGCATCTTTCCGCGCTTCTACATTCGCGGGCTCGGCAATATCGATTTCTATCTCGGCGCCTCGCAGCCGGTGACGATCATCCAGGACGATGTCGTCCTCGAACATGTCGTGCTGAAATCCAATCCGGTGTTCGACGTGGGCCAGGTCGAGGTGCTGCGCGGGCCACAGGGATCGCTGTTCGGCCGCAACACCACCGCGGGCATCATCAAGTTCGACACGCTGCGCCCGACGCAGGATTTCGAGGGCCGCGCCTCGGCCTCCTATGGCAGCTTCAACACGGTGACGTTCGACGGCGGCATCGGCGGCCCGATCGTGGCGGACAAGATCGCGTTCCGCCTGTCCGGCCTCTACCAGCACCGCGACAATTACGTCGACAACGTCTATTCGGGCCCGAGTGCGGACAGCACCCCGGTGCCGCGCAAGGACGCGATGGGCGGCTTCAACGACCGCGATATCCGTCTGCAATTGCTGCTGACGCCCACCGACAGCCTGTCGATCCTCGGCTCGGGCCATGCGCGCGACTATAACGGCACCTCGACGCTGTTCCTGCGCGGCGCGCTGACCAAGGGCAGCAACCAGTCCAGTGCCTCGCGCACCCAGGTCGCGTTCGACGAGGGTGACGACAATCCTCAGGCCTATCACACCTATGGCGGCTCGGTGAAAGTCGCCTATGATTTCGGTGGGCCGACGCTCACCTCGATCACCGCCTATGAAACGACGCACGGCTATAGCCGCGGCGACACCGATGGCGGCGCGGCGGCCAACTTCCCGGTCAACGGCGTGGCGAACGGCTATGGTCAGAGCCAGGGCCAGATCCGCTATCTCGACCAGTGGACCGAAGAACTGCGGCTGGCGAGCGCGTCCGATCGGCCCTTCACCTGGCAGGTCGGCGGCATCTATTTCAGCAACGTCGATCTGACCGAATTCGACCAGCGCGCCTATTTCCTGACGACCGCGGCGCGCAATCCTAACAACTATGTGCTGCTGCGCGACGTGAACACCTCCTGGGCGTTCTTCGGCCAAGCCAGCTACAAGATCCTGCCCGATCTCACGCTGACGGTCGGCGGCCGCGAGACCAAGGATACCAAGCGCACCGCGCTGCTCCAGACGGCGAACACGGTCGCGGGCGTCTCCACCTATACGGGGCGCCGCTACGTCCGCCTGTCCGACACGCAGCCGAGTTGGGATGCGAGCCTGCTCTATCAGGCAACGCCGGATCTCAGCCTGTATCTACGCGCCGCGCGCGGGTTCCGCGGCCCCACCATCCAGGGCCGCTCGGCGGTGTTCAATTCCGATTTCACGACGGCGAATTCGGAAACGAACACCTCGTTCGAAGGCGGTTTCAAGAGCGTGATGTTCGACGGCAAGCTGCGCCTCAACGCCACCGCCTTCGCCTATACGGTGCGCAACATCCAGTTGAACGGCAATGACGTGAACGGCAACGGCGTGCTGTTCAACGCCGATCACGCCAACGGCTATGGCGTGGAAGGCGATGCCGAACTGCGCCCGATGCGCAACCTGACGCTGACGCTCGGCTATAGCGCGCTCAGCACGGAAATCCGCGACAAGAACGTCTATGCACAGGTGTGTGCGCTCAACGGGCAAGTGGTGTGCACCGTGCTCCAGCCCACGATCAAGGTGGGCGCGAACACCTTCGCGCAGATCAACAACAGCCCGCTGCCGAACGCCCCCACCTATAACTTCAACGCGACGGCGCGTTACGACATTCCCGTGACCGCGAACGGCAAGCTGTTCCTCGCGACCGACTGGAACCTGCAGGGCTATACCCAGTTCGTCCTCTACCGTTCGGCCGAATTTTCCTCGAACGGCAATTTCGAGGGTGGCGCGCGGATTGGCTACAGCATCGACAATGGCCGCTACGAGATCGCGGCCTTCGCGCGCAACGTCACCAACGCGCGCAACCTGAAGGGCGTGATCGAGAATTATCTGGCCGCCGTGTACAACGACCCGCGCGTAATCGGCGTCTCGCTCGCCGGCCGCTTTCGCTGAACCGAAGGGGGTTCCGGCCGGCCGGAACCCCCAACATGACAGGTCGATGAAATAGGGCAGCCTTGATGTCGATTTTGGCTTTCGCAATGCAGCATTTGCGGTAGAAACGGAGCGTTCATCGATTCAGGTCTCGTCTTGATAATCCCAGAACCACTTTCCGGTCTCACGCTGCACTGCGCCATCGTACGGCGCTGCGCCGGCGGCGCATCGGGTGTCGCGCGATGATCGGCATCGTCCGGGTCGCGCTGTCGCGGCCGCTCACCTTCATCGTCATGGCGATCCTGATCGCGATCGGCGGGGTGTTGGCGGCGATCCGCACGCCCGTCGATATTTTTCCCGACATCCGCGTGCCCGTGATCGCGGTCGCGTGGCAATATAGCGGCCTGGCGCCGGCGGACATGGCCGGCCGGATCATGACGCCGTTCGAGCGGACGCTGACGACGACGGTCAACGATATCGATCACGTCGAGAGCCAGTCGATGCCCGGCATCGGTGTGGTGAAGATCTATTTCCAGCCCAAGGCCGACATCCGCACCGCGACCGCGCAGGTGACGAGCGTGTCACAGACGATCCTGAAGCAATTGCCACCCGGCATCACGCCGCCGCTGATCCTGAACTACAGCGCGGCGACGGTGCCGATCGTCCAGCTCGCTTTGTCGGGCAAGGGGCTGAGCGAAGGCAAGCTGTTCGATCTGGCGCAGAACCAGATCCGCCCGGGCCTCGTAACCGTGCCCGGCGCCGCGATCCCCTATCCCTCGGGCGGACGCCAGCGCCAGGTGCAGATCGACCTCGATCCGCAGGCGCTCCAGTCCAAGGGCCTGTCCGCGCAGGACGTGGGCAACGCGATCGCCGCGCAGAACCAGATCAACCCCGCCGGCTTCGCCAAGATCGGCGGCTTCCAGTATAATGTCCGTCTCAACAACGCGCCCAACTCGATCGACGAGTTGAACGACCTGCCGGTGAAGGTGGTGAACGGCGCGACGATCTATATGCGCGACGTGGCGCATGTGCGCGACGGATCCGCGCCGCAGACCAACGTCGTCCATGTCGACGGATCGCGTTCGGTGCTGATGACGATCCTGAAGAACGGCTCGACCTCGACGCTGGCGATCGTCCAGGGGATCAAGGACGCGCTGCCCAAGATCCAGGAGACGCTGCCCTCCACGCTCAAGATCGTGCCGATCGGCGATCAGTCGCTCTTCGTGAAGGCTGCCGTTTCGGGCGTGGTGAAGGAAGGCGCGATCGCCGCGGCGCTGACCAGCCTGATGATCCTGCTGTTCCTGGGATCGTGGCGCTCCACCGTCATCATCGCCATCTCGATCCCGCTCGCCATTCTGGCGGCGATCATCGCGCTGTCCGCCACCGGGCAGACGCTCAACATCATGACGCTGGGCGGTCTCAGCCTCGCGGTCGGCATTCTCGTCGACGATGCGACCGTCACGATCGAGAACATCAACTGGCATCTCGAGCAGGGCAAAGGCGTGACGGAGGCGATCCTCGACGGCGCGGCGCAGATCGTGACGCCGGCCTTCGTCTCGCTGCTGTGCATCTGCATCGTGTTCGTGCCGATGTTCTTCCTGCCCGGCGTCGCGGGGTTCCTGTTCGTGCCGCTGGCCCTCGCCGTCGTCTTCGCGATGATCGCCAGCTTCGTCCTGTCGCGCACGCTGGTGCCCACGATGGCGATGTACCTGCTGCGCCCGCATGGCGACGGCAGCGATCACGACCAGCACGCGGCGGGTACGCCGGGGTCGCGCAACCCGCTGGTGCGGTTCCAGCGCGGGTTCGAGGATCGCTTCGAACGGCTGCGTCGCGGCTATGGCGGGTTGCTCGAGCGCGCGCTGGGCACGGGCAAGCCGTTCGTCTTCGGCTTCCTCGCCGTGGTGCTGCTGTCGTTCCTGCTGGTGCCGTTCCTCGGGCGGAATTTCTTCCCGGCGGTCGATGCGGGGCAGATCACGATGCACGTCCGCGCGCCGATCGGGTCGCGGATCGAGGGTACGTCGGCCGAGTTCGACCGGATCGCGCAACGCGTGCGCCAGATCATTCCGGCGAACGAACTCGTCTCGCTGGTCGACAATATCGGGCTGCCGGTCAGCTCGCTCAACACCGCCTACAACAACTCCGGCACGATCGGCCCGCAGGACGGCGACATCCTGATCCAGCTCGCCGAGGGTCATGCGCCCACTGCGGATTATGTCCGCCGAATGCGCGAGACGTTGCCGGGTGCGTTCCCGGGCAGCACCTTTTCGTTCCTGCCCGCCGACATCACCAGCCAAATCCTGAACTTCGGTGCGCCGGCGCCGATCGACGTCCAGGTGTCGGGCAAGGATCAGGCGGCCAATTATGCCTATGCGCGGGCCATCATGCGCCGCATGGCGGCGATCCCCGGCGTGGCCGATGCGCGCATCCAGCAATCGGCGCGCTATCCCGAACTGCGCGTCGCGGTCGATCGCAGCCGGATGAGCCAATTGGGCCTGACCGAGCGCGACGTGACGTCGAGCGTCGCCTCGTCGCTGGCCGGCACCGGCCAGACCGCACCGGTCTATTATCTCAACCCGCAGAACGGCGTGTCCTATTCGGTCGTCGCGCAGACGCCCGAATATCGCGAAGGCTCGATCAGCGACCTGTCGAACATTCCCATCACCGGCACGGGCCCCGGGCCCGCGCAGGTGCTGGGCGGCATCGGCGGGATCACGCGTGCCACGTCGGACGCGGTCGTCTCGCACTATAACATCGCGCCCGAGGTCGATATCTTCGCGACGCCCAACGGGCGGGATCTGGGCGCCGTGGCGGGCGACATCCAGCATGCGATCGACAGCATGAAGGCGCAGGCGCCCAAGGGCGTGACGGTGACGCTGCGCGGCCAATATGCGACGATGACGACCGCCTTCTCGGGGCTGTTCTTCGGCCTGATCGCGGCGATCATGCTGATCTATCTGCTGATCGTGGTGAACTTCCAGAACTGGCTCGATCCGTTCGTCATCATCACCGCGCTGCCGGGTGCGGTCGCCGGCATCGTGTGGATGCTGTTCCTGACCGGCACGACGCTGTCCGTCCCCGCGCTCACCGGCGCGATCATGTGCATGGGCGTCGCGACCGCCAACTCGATCCTCGTCGTCAGCTTCGCGCGCGAGCGGCTCGCCGAACTGGGGAACGCGACCCAGGCGGCGATGGAGGCTGGGATGACGCGTTTCCGCCCCGTGCTGATGACCGCGCTCGCCATGATCATCGGCATGCTGCCGATGGCGCTGGGGCTCGGCGAAGGCGGCGAGCAGAACGCGCCGCTCGGCCGTGCCGTGATCGGCGGGCTGATCGTCGCGACCATCGCCACGCTGATGTTCGTGCCGGTGATCTTCAGCCTCGTCCACCGTCGCCGCGACCGCACCCGGCTCGCCGAACCGAATCTGGAGCCCGTCCATGTCTGAGCCCCGCCGCGGCTCCCTCAAGACCGTCGGCATCGTTGCCGCCATCGTAGCGCTGGCGCTCGTCGCCTGGGGCATCGTCAGCCGCAGCCGGTCCGACCGCCAGCTCGCGACCTGGACGAGCGCGCAGGACACGCCCGTGGTCAGCGTCATCCACCCCGCCGCGGAAGGCAGCGCCGATGCGCTGACGCTGCCGGGCAACGTCCAGGCGTTCAACAGCGCGGCGATCTTCGCGCGGACCACCGGCTATGTCCGGCGCTGGCTGGTGGATATCGGCGATCACGTCCGCAGCGGCCAGACGCTCGCGATCCTCGATGCGCCCGAGGTCGATCAGCAGGTGCTCGCCGCGCGCGCCGATCTGGCCACCGCCGCCGCCAACCGCAGCCTCGCTGCCTCGACCGCCACGCGCTGGAAGGATCTGCTGGCGAAGGACGCGGTGTCGAAGCAGGAGACGGACGAGAAGATCGGCGATCTCGCGGCGAAATCCGCGATCGCCAGCGCCGCGCAGGCGAACGTCCGCCGGCTCGGTGCGCTTCAGGGCTTCACCCGGATCGACGCGCCGTTCGACGGCACCGTCACCAGCCGTTCGGCGCAGATCGGCGCGCTGGTTACCGCGGGCAATGCGGCCGCGGCGCCGCTCTTCACGGTCGCCGATTTCAGCCGGGTGCGCGTCTATGTCCGCGTGCCGCAGGCCTATTCGGGCGACGTTCATCCCGGGATCCATGCGGTGCTGACGGTGCCCGAATATCCGGGCCGCGACTTCGACGTGACGCTGACCCGCACCGCCGGCGCGGTCGATCCAGCATCGGGCACGGTGCTGGTGGAATTGCAGGCCGCGAACGGCGATCGCGCCTTGAAGCCCGGCGCCTATGCGCAGGTGAAGTTCCCGGTCGGCGCCGGCGGCGGATCGGGCGTGCGCCTGCCGTCCAGCGCGCTGGTGATCGGCGCCAAGGGCACGCAGGTCGCGGTGGTGGGGCCGAACGGCCGCGCGTTGCTCAAGACGATCACGATCGGCCGCGACGATGGCGACAGCGTCGAGATCAGCGCCGGGCTGACCGCGGCGGACCGGGTGATCGACAATCCGCCCGATTCGCTTCAGACCGGCGATGCGGTGCGGATCGCGGCGGGCGGGGCGAAGCGTGCGCGCTAGGGCCGGGCTGGGGCTCGCGATTTCCGCCTTGCTCGCGGGGTGCTCGCTCGCGCCGGCCTATGACGTGCCGCCGAGCCAAGCCGCACCCGTGTACAAGGAAGGCGGTCCGTGGCAGTCCGCGGCCGCCACGATCGTGCCACCGGGCCGCTGGTGGGAGGCGTTCGGCGATCCGGTGCTGAGCGGGCTGGAAGACCGGATCGAGCGCGACAATCCCTCGCTCGCCGCGGCGGTGGCGCGCTATGACGAGGCGCGCGGCGCGCTGGGCGTAGCGCGCGCGGCGCGGGTGCCGAGCGTCGATCTGGGCGCCGCCGCGGAGCGCGCACGCGTTTCCGCCGAACGGCCGCTCGGCGCCACCGGCGCGCAGACCTATAACGATATCCGCGTCGGCCCGTCGCTCAGCTACGAACTCGATCTGTTCGGCCGCGTCCGCAATTCGGTGCGCGCCAGTACCGCCGATGCGCAGGCGAGCGCGGCCGATGTCGCCGGCGTGCGGCTGGGGCTACAGGCGAGCGTCGCGGACGATTATTTCCAGATGCGCGGGCTCGATGCGCGGATCGTGCTGCTGCGCCAGACGGTCGCCGCGTTCCAGCGCGCGTCCGACCTGACCGACACGCGGCATGCGGGCGGCATCGCTTCCGGGATCGACGTCAGCCGCTCCGCCAGCCTGTTGCAGAGCGCGCGGGCGGAGTTGTCGGCCGTGTCGGGCGACCGGGCGGCGTTCGAACATGCGATCGCGGTGCTGATCGGGCAAAGCCCCTCGAGCTTCGCCATTCCCGTCGTCGATGGGCAGGCGCCGCCGCCCGCCATTCCCGTGGGCGTCCCGTCGACGCTGCTGGAGCGCCGGCCCGACATCGCCGCGGCGGAGCGGCGTATCGCCGCCGCCAATGCGCGGATCGGCGTGGCGCGCGCGGCCCTCTATCCCGCGCTCACGCTCGGCGTAGGCGGCGGGTTCGAGACGGCCGGCTCCGCGGTGATCGGCGCCTCCACCGGCTTCTGGGCACTGGGCCCGCTGACCGCGGCGCTGTCGATCTTCGACGGCGGCGCTCGGCGGTCACGCGTCAGGATCAGCCGCGGGCAATATGACGAGGCCGCGGCCAATTACCGCAGCACCGTGCTGACCGCCTTCCGCGAGGTGGAGGACGATCTGGCGCGCACCCGCGCCGCGACCGAGCAGGAGGGCGAGCAACAGGCCGCCACCCGCGCCGCCGAGCGCACGCGCGATCTCGCGCTGATCCGCTACCGCGATGGCGCGTCGGATTATCTCGACGTGGTGACCGCGCAGACCGCCGCACTGGATGCGGAGCGCGCGTTGCTGCAGATCCGCACCAACCGGCTGCGGCTTGCGGTGGATACCGCGCGCGCGATCGGCGGCGGGGCGTGAGACGGGCGATGGCGGCGGCGGCGATGCTGCTGAGCGCGGCGCCGGCCGCGGCGCGCGAGCCGCTGTTCATCAGCCCCATGGGCGAGCCGTTCCGCGCGGCGCATGGCCCGGAGCGGATCTGGTTCGACGGCGCGGATGCCGATCATGACGGCCGTATCACGCGCGCCGAGTTCGCGGCGGATGCGCTGCGCTTCTTCGCGGTGCTCGATGCGAACCATGACGGCGAGATCGATCCGGCCGAGATCGACCGTTACGAGACCGTCATCGCCCCCGAGATCCGCGTGGGCGAACGCCGCGAGAGCGAGAGCGAGGGCGAGGGCGAGGCGCCGATGCGGCACGAGCGCGGCGGAGGCGGCAGCGGGCAGGGCATGCATTTCGGCAATGGCGGCAGCCCCAAGCCCAAGGTGAAAGTTAGCGAAGGTGCCGCGCGCTACGGGTATCTCGACCTGCCCGAGCCGGCGGCGGCGGCCGACAGCAACGGCAATAGGGGGATCGATCGTGCCGAGTTCGTCCATGCCGCTGAGCAGCGTTTTGGGGTGCTGGATCGCAACGGTGACGGCGCGATCATGCGTGGCGAACTGCCCCGGCTTTCCGCCGCGCGGTAGCCGCGGCGGCTTGCCATGTCGGATCGGTTGCCACCGCCATTCCAGCGGCTTACTCCCTGAACATCATGCCCGGCCGGAGGTTCGTGCGACCGTCCGGCGGTGCCGACCCCGAAAGGATATCGATGCGGCTCGCTCTGTCTCTGCTTCTCGCCTCCACGTTGCTCGCTTCGGGCGCACAGGCGCAGACCGCGGCCAAGGACGCGTCCGTCCGCACCGAGGCCGCCGCGGGCGATATCCCGGCGAAGTTCACGCCGCCCGTCGTCGCCGATTTCGACAAGCGCGAGGTGATGATCCCGATGCGCGATGGGGTGCGGCTTCACACCGTCATCATCGTGCCGACGGGCGCCGCGCACGCGCCGATCCTGCTGACGCGGACGCCCTACAACGCCTCGGGCCGGGTCGCGCGCACCGACAGCCCGCAGATGGTCAACGCGCTCGCCGAGGGCGACGAGCTGTTCGTGAAGGCTGGCTATATCCGCGTGTTCCAGGATATTCGCGGCAAATACGGGTCGGAGGGCGATTACGTCGTCACGCGCCCGGTGATCGGCCCGCTCAACCCGACCAAGGTCGATCACGTCACCGACGCCTATGACACGATCGAATGGCTGGTGAAGCACCAGAACCTGCCCGAATCGAACGGCCGCGTCGGGATGCTCGGATCGAGCTACGAGGGCTTCACCGTGGTGATGGCGCTGCTCGCGCCGCACCCGGCGCTGAAGGTCGCCGCGCCCGAAAGCCCGATGGTCGACGGGTGGATGGGCGACGACTGGTTCCATTACGGCGCGTTCCGGCTGACCAATATCGGCTGGCTCGGCAGCCAGACCGGCTACAAGGGCGCGGGCAAGGCGCCGCCGTCGGGCGGCTATGACGATTACGAGAATTTCCGGAACATCTCGGCGGGGGACTGGGCGAAGAAATCGGGATATGACCAACTGCCCTTCTGGAACCGGATGTCGCAGCATCCCGCCTATGACGCCTTCTGGCAGGGGCAGGCGCTCGACACGCTGCTCGCCGCAAACCCGTCCAACGTGCCGACGCTGTGGGAACAGGGGCTGTGGGACCAGGAGGACATGTGGGGCGCGATCCATAGCTGGGAGGCGCTGAAAAAGGCCGGGCACCTGGGCAACAACCATCTGCTAATGGGGCCGTGGCGGCATAGCGGGTTCAATTACAACGGATCGTCGCTCGGGCCGCTCGAGTTCGACGGCGACACCGCGCTCCAGGCGCGGCGCGACATCCTGCTGCCCTTCTTCAACCATTATCTGAAGGACGGCGCGCCCGCCTATGATCCACCCGCCGCCACGATCTACAACACCGGCGCGAACCGCTGGGATCGTTTCGCCGCCTGGCCGAGCGTGTGCGAGGCGGGATGCGCGGGCCCGCTGACGCCGATCTATCTCGGCGCGGACAAGGCGCTGGGCTTCGCGAAGCCCGCGCGCGGCGAGGACAGCTATGTCTCCGATCCCGCCGATCCGGTGCCGCACCTGCCGCGCCCGGTGAATTTCGGCGACGGCCGCTGGCCGACCTGGCTGGTGAGCGACCAGCGCTCGGTCGACGGACGCACCGACGTGCTGAGCTATCGGACCCCCGTGCTCGCCACGCCCGTCGCGGTGTCGGGCGTGCCCTGGGCGGACATCTTCGCCAGGACGACGGGAACGGACGGCGACGTGGTCGTCAAGCTGATCGACGTCTATCCCGACGAGATCGCCAGCAACAAGGCGATGGGCGGCTATCAGCTCGCGATCAGCCTCGACATCTTCCGGGGCCGCTATCGCGACAGCTTTTCGAAGCCAAGCGCGATCCCGGCGGGCAAGGTGCAGGAGTATAAATTCCGGCTGCCCGCGGTGAACCACGTTTTCCTGCCCGGCCACCGGATCATGGTGCAGGTCCAGTCGAGCCTGTTTCCGCTCTACGACCGCAACCCGCAGACCTTCGTGCCGAACATCTTCTTCGCCAAGCCCGGCGATTACAAAAAGGCGACGGTGAGCGTCGAACATGGCGGCGCGAGCGCCAGCGCGCTGTGGCTGCCAGTGGTGCCCGCGCCGGCGGGTTAGCAGCTAGCGATGTAACCTAACCCCGTTCGCCCTGAGCCTGTCGAAGGGCCTGTGCCACACACGAAGGCTCGCCTGTGGAGCGCGTGCTTGGACAGGCTCAGCACGAACGGAGTAGAAGAATGGATCGACTCACGTCATCCGCTCTACCCCGCGACCAGCGCCGCCGCCTTGGCCGCATAGGAGTCGCTCTGCGCGGCGGCATCGGGGGCGTAGCGCCACCAGCCGCGCTGGAAGCCGAGATAGCAGGGCAGTAGACAGGCGACGAGCGCCTCGGCCTCGGGGCGATCGGGCATGACGGCGGCGATCAGTGCCGCGCGATCGAGCGACGGATATTCGGCGATCGCGCCCGCCAGGTCCCACGCGATATCCTGCGGCCCGACCAGATCATGCGCCTGCGAATGATCGATCGCGTCGGTCTTGCGCAGGCCGTCCGGCCCCGTGATCCATTCCCAGCGGTGAAGCCGCGCATCGCCGTGGACGGCGCGGACATGATGCTGGAGCGCGGCGGGGTCGACGCCGTCGAGCAGCGCGCCGATGCCGGCCACGTCCGCCAGGTTGTACCGCGCCATCGCCACCAGCGCCGTCAGCGACGCGCCGGCCGAGGCGGGAAAGGCGGCGGCGCGAAACGCCAGATAGGCGGGCAGCGCCGCGATGATCGCCGCGTCGCCGGCCGGTGCGGCGCCGTCGATCCAGCGTTCGAGCAGGAAACCGTGGCGCACCGCCAGCGGCTCGGCGGCGAAGCCGGCGGCGTGAAGCGCGCGGGCACGATCGAACTTGGCGGCGGCCTCGTCGTCCAGCCCGACGAACTTCAGCAGATAGTCGCCACGCGCGGTCGTCAGCCGATATTTGCGTGCCTCGCGGTTCGGATCGACCGGCGCGTCGCTGCCGGGCGCGCGCCAGCCACCGCCTGAGACGTCACGCAGCGGCGCGGGGGGGGCACCCGTCACGTCCGCGAACCAGCCGGAAAGACGCGGCAGCACGACATCCTCGAACCGCGCTACGGGGCGGTCGGCGCCGTCCCAGCGCGTCCGGTGCGCGGGCGAGGCCTGGGGCCCGAGCGGCCCGTCATGGCTCGGCAGGAAGCGGATATCCGTGACGCCGATGCCGGCCAGCCAATCCGCCGCGCCACCGAGCGAACTGCCCGACAGGCCCGGTCCTTCGTCCACCAGCACGAACGGCCGATCGCGCAGCGCGGTGAGCGTCGCGGCGAGCGCGGGGTCGATCGCCAGCGTGCGCGCGAACACGTCGCCCACCGGCCGCACCGTGCAGACGAACGCCGCGTCGCAGACCCTCGCGGCCAGCGCCGCGAGCCCGGTGCCGATGCTGCGCAGCCCGATCACCACCGCACCCTTGGGCAGCGCCGCTGCCGCGGCGAGGTAGAGCTCGGGATAGAGCGCGTAATAGGCATAGCCCTCGCACCGCCGGATCGTTACCCGATCGGGCAGCGCGTACGCGTCGAGCGTCGGCAGCGCGGGGCAGGGCTGGTCGGCATGGCCGCTGGACCAGGATCGCTCGATCGCCCGCGCCATCGCACGCAGCGCGTCCAGGCCGGCCGCGGCGAGCGGGCCGTGCGCGTCGGCGCCGGTGGCGGCGAAGGCGGCATCGGCGAGCCCCTGGACGACCCCCGACATCGCGACGAACAGCCGGACGAGTCGCTGGTGCCGCTCGATCCCCGCCTTTCCGCCGTGCAACGCCTGTCCGCGCGCGATGCAGGACGCCCATTCCGTGCGCGGATCGACCACGCGTTCATGGTCGCCATAGACGAGCATCAGCGCGCGGCGGCGTAGATCCGGTCGAGCACGCGCGACACCGCGACGACCGTCTCGCTGTCCGGATCGAAGCGTGGTGATTGCGCCAACCGCGTCGCCCAGGCCGCGGCGGCGCGACCGCCCCAGGCGTCGGGCGGCGTCGCCAGCGTCTCGCGCGTGGTGCCGGCGAAGCGTTCGGCGGTGAAATCGTAGAATGAGCCGCCGACGTTGCGAAGCGCCGCCCCGCCGTCGCGCCCGTAAAAGGCCGCCTCGATGACCGCATCCTGCCCGGCATGGAGCCGCCACGAACAGGCGAGCCGCACCACCGTGCCGGTCGCGAGCACGATGCTGGCAAGCGCGAAATCCTCGACCGCGTCGCCCGTAAGCGGCCGGCCATCGGCGAAGAGCTGTGCGCAGACCGGCCCGTCGGCGGCGGGGAAGCCCAGCGTCCAGAGCGCGAGATCGACGAGATGGACGCCCAGATCCATCACGCACCCGCCGCCCGATTGCGCGCGATCGTAGAACCACGGCTTGTCGGGGCCGTAGGCGTTGTGGAACGTCAGATCGACCGCATGGATCGGCCCGAGCGTGCCATCCCGCACCAGCGCAGCGATCGCTTCCATCCCCGCGGTGTGGCGGTAGGAGAAATCGACGCCCAGCAACCGGTCCGCCGCTTTGGCCGCGGCGACGACGCGCGCGGCCTCGGCGGCGTCGCGGCCGAGCGGCTTCTGGCAGAACACGGCCACGCCCGCTTCGAAGGCCGCGGTCGCCTGGTCGGCGTGGAGTGCGCTGGGGCTGGCGATCACGACGCCATCGACGCCGAGCGCGAGCATGGCGTCCAGCGACTCGACCGCCATCACGCCGGGGGCGAGCGCCTGCGCCTCGGCGACCATCGCGGGCGCGGGATCGGCGACCGCGACCGCCTCGATCGCGCCGGTGTCGAGCATCGCCTGCATGCGGTGGCGGCCGATCCAGCCGACGCCGAGGAACCCCACCCGCGGCCGGCTCATGCGAACATCACCAGCGCCTTCACGAAGCCCTCGGGCTTGTCGCGCGTGGCGTCGATCGCATCGTCGAGCCGCTCGATAGGGTAACGGTGCGAGTAGAGCGGCGCGGGGTCGAGCCGCCCGCTCGCCACCGCCGCGACCGCCTCGCGCAGCCCGCGCAAATTCACCGCCGGATCGCGTTCGTGCGCGTTCACCACGTCGATGCCCTTCCAGTTCCAGTCCTGCATGTTGACCTGGCGGGGGCCATCCTGGTGATAGCCCGCCACGATCAGCTTGCCGCCGATGCCGACCAGCGCCGAGGCGAGGTCGAGCGGCCATTGCTTGCCCACCGCCTCGATCACGCGCGCGCACAGCGCGTCGCCGGTCAGCGCCTTCACAGCGCCGATGATCGCCCAGTGATCGTCCATCGGGATCGTCTCGGCCGCGCCGTAATGCCGTGCGAGCGCGAGCGATTCGGGGCGGCGCGAGATCGCGATCACCCGTGCGCCCGCCTCGGTCGCGAGCCGCGTCAGCACCGCGCCGAGAAAGCCGATGCCGACGATCGCCACCGTCTGCCCCGCCTGGATGTCGCTGCGGCGGAAGATGTTCATCGCGCAGCCGAGCGGTTCGCCGGGAAAGGGCTGGCCGGCGAGTTCGGGCGGCAACGGCACGACCGCATCGGCATCGGCGACGTCATATTCGGCAAAGCTGTTGCCCGACAGCAGCGCGACCCGCTCGCCGACCGCGCGATCGGCGACGCCCGCGCCCACCGCGTCGATCACGCCCCAGCCTTCATGGCCGAGCCCGCCCGGCGCGCCGGGGAAGCTCGACCAGGGCTGGCCGGCATAGGGCTCGACGTTGGACGCGCACACGCCGCAGCCTTCGAGCTTCACGCGCACCTGCCCCGCGCCCGGTTCGGGCGTGGCGACATGTTCGATCGCGAGCGTGGCCGGGCCGGTGAGGATCGCCGCGCGCATCAGCCGGCCGCCTGTACGGAGAGGGCCTGGGCGGAGAGGGCGGGGGCGTAGCGGTCGATCATCCACGCGCAGAAATCGGCAAAGGCCTGCGGCTCGCGCGGCGGGCTCGTATGGTGCGGCGCGACGCCCAGATGCTCGGGCGTGAAGCAGAAGGTGACGGTCACGTCGAAATCGGTGAGCGCCTCCATCTGCCGGTCGAACCAGTCGGTGGCGTTCGGGCGGAAACTGTCGGCCCAGCTGAGGCCCGTGCGCAGCTTGCGCGTGCCGAGCCGCTTCATCCAGGCGACTGCCTCGTCCAGCCGCGGATCCTCGTAATGGAACCACTGCATCAGCCCCATCTCGCCCGCGACCTTCGCATAATCGTCGAGCGCGGGCTTGGGGGTGCCGTCCTCGCGAATCAGGCCCATGTAGAAATGCCGGTAGTAGGACGATCCCTCCGCCTCGCGGTGGCGCGTCGTCGCGCCCCAGCTTTGCGGCAGGTCGTAGAGCGAATACCAATAGACGCGCGGCACGCGGCCGAGCAGCAGCTCGGCGGTGCGCCGGATGCCGAACACCTGCACCTCCTCCGCGCCGAACGAGCCCACGCCCACCTCGGTGACCCAGACCGGCTTGTCCGTCACCGCTTCGATCTCGGCGACCTTGTCGGGCCAGGCGTGGATCGGCCAAAGATTCCAGTCGAGCGGAAAGCCGTGCACCGCGACCGCGTCGACCGCGTCCAGCGCGCCGTGCCGTTCCAGTCGCTTCACCCATTCGGGGTCGATCGGCGACATGCCGCCCAGCACGCGCGTGATCGCGGGGTTGGCGGTATGGATCGCGCGGCCGGCGCGCACCACCGTGTCGGAAAAGATTGCCCAGTCGGGGTCGATCTCGGGGTCCCAATGCGATTTGTTGTTGGGCTCGTTCCAGATCATCGCGGCTTCGATCATGCGGCATCTCCACGGGCCGGGTACACCGCGGCCGGCCCGAACTCCACATAGGGAACGGGGGCGACGCGGCAGATATAGACTTCCTCTTCGGGATGGGCCTCGATCGCGAAGCCCGCCGCGCGCAGCATCGCCTCGCTGCCCGCGCGATTCGGCGCCCACCAGTTGGTCCAGTCATGCGCATATTCGCGCTCGATGAAGTGCATCCGCGGATAGGCCGGATCGTCGAAGATCGCGGGCGGCTTGAAGCTGCCGGGGGCGTGGAAGGGGTGGTCCTCGGGCACGTCGATCACGGCGTTGCTGCCGCGCTGCATCGTCTGGAACAACAGCATGTCGCCCACGACATGCTCGCGGATCAGGTCGAGCGCGAGCAGCGGATGGCGCAAATGATAGAGCACGCCCATGAAGATCACGAGATCGAACCGCTCGCGAAGCGCCGCCACGTCATAGACCGACAGCTTGGCGAACTCGATCCCCTCGAAGCCCAAAGCCGCGCTCGCCAGCCGCGCCTGTGCCAGATAGCGATCGTCGCTGTCGATCCCGAGCACGCGCGCGGCGCCGCGCCGCTTCATCTCGACCGAATAGAAGCCGGCGTTGCAGCCGATGTCGAGCACCGTCTTGCCGCTCATGTCCGCCGGGAGCGCATCGGCGAAGCGGCGGAACTTGGAGCGAGGATAATCGCCGAGGAAATGGTCGGGCGCGGTGGCGATGCCGTCGCCCAGATCGATATTGTGGAACCACGGCGCGAGTGCCGCGACCTTCGTGGCCAAATCGGTCGTCATCGATAACCCCCTTCGTTCAGGCTCAATAGCTGGCCACTGCCGTCGCCATCCATGGCGATACGCGTCACCGATGCCGGCTCCACCGCGAGGCGCAGCAGGCGATCGAGCGACAGGCCGAGCAGATGGCACACGATCGCACGGATCATGTCGCAATGCGTGACGATCGCGGTGCAGCCTAGCGGTTCGTGCGCGGCGATCGCCGCCAGGTGGTGGACGATCCGGACCTGCGCGTCCGCCATGCGCTCGCCGCCGGGCGCCGTGCCCGTGGCGCGCGCGCCGTTCCAGTCGTCCCATACGGGATCTCCGGCCAGCGACGCGAAGCTCCGCCCGGTCCAGTCGCCGAAATCGATCTCGTCGAGCGCGTCCTCGGTCGTGACGGTCAGGCCGTGCGGCACGGCGATCGCCTGCGCCGTCGCGACCGTGCGTTCGCGAGGGCTCGATCGCACCGCCGCCAGCGGTTCGGCGCGCAGCCGTTGTGTCAGGTCGTCCGCCTGCGCGCGGCCGGCCGCGCTCAGTTCGAGCCCCGGCAACCGACCGGACAGCCGCTGCCCCACGTCATTATGGGCCGCATGGCGGATCAACAGAAACGTCGCCACGCGGGCCAGGTCCTCCCTTGGGCAACCGCGAGCCGGCGCCAGGGGCCATACACCCGACAACCCAGCTAAGTTCCTTGATGCAAATCAGTGCATGATGCTGGAATGTCTGGAACAAAGATGAACAAGATGCCGTTCGAAGGGTTCGTTCGTCGCAAACCAGAAAGCACGCCATTCGCATGATCTTGTCAACGCCCTTCGCGATCCGCGCCGCATGAGCGAAACGATCCTCATCACCGGCGGCGCCGGCTTCATCGGCCGGGCGGTGGGCAACGAACTGCTCGCGCGCGGCAACCGGGTACGGGTGCTCGACAGCCTGATCGAGCAGGTACACGGCGTGGTCGACGGCTCCAAGATGCTCGACGGCGAGATCGAGTTGATCCGCGGCGACGTGCGCGACGGCGATGCGGTGACGCGGGCACTCAAGGGCGTCGACAGCGTGGTGCATCTCGCCGCCGAGGTGGGCGTCGGCCAGTCGATGTACGAGGTGGAGCGTTACACCTCGACCAACGATGTCGGCACTGCGGTGCTGTTCGAAAAGCTGATCGACCATCCGGTGCGCCGCGTCGTCACCGCCTCGTCGATGAGTATCTATGGCGAGGGGCTCTACCGCGATGCCGATGGCGCGCTGGTCGAGGATGCGGAGCGGCACGGGCTGAGGGACGGGCTGGCCAACTGGGAGCCGGTCGACGCGCAGGATCGTCCGCTGAGCCCGGTGCCGACGCCCGAATGGAAGCGGCCCAACCTGTCGTCGATCTATGCGCTCAACAAATATGTGCAGGAGCGCACCACGCATATCATGGCCGCGCCCTATGGCATGGAGGGCGTGTGCCTGCGGCTGTTCAACGTGTATGGACCGGGGCAGGCGCTTTCCAATCCCTATACCGGCGTGCTGGCGATCTTCGCCTCGCGGCTGCTCAACGGCCAGCAGCCGATGATCTTCGAAGATGGCGAGCAGCGCCGCGATTTCGTCCACGTGTCGGATGTGGCGCGGGCGTTCGCCGATGCGCTGGTACTGCCGCAGGCGAAGGGCGGCACGTTCAACATCGGATCGGGCCGCGACCGTTCGGTGAGCGAGGTGGCCACCGAACTGGCGAAGGCCATGGGCAAGAACGACTTGACCCCGATCATCGTCGGCAAGGCGCGGGTGGGCGACATCCGGCATTGCTTCTGCGACACGCGGCTGTCCGCCGAATGGCTCGATTTCCAGGCGCGTGCCGATTTCGGCGAAGGTCTGGCCGAACTCGCCGAATGGGTGGCGCAGCAGACCGCGCACGACCGCGTCGACCAGATGCGCGCCGAGCTTGAAGCCAAAGGGCTGGTCGCTTGATCGACCCGCGGCCGATCCTCGTCACCGGCGGCGCCGGCTTCATCGGATCGAACCTCGCCGATCGCCTGGCCGGCGAGGGCTATCGGGTGCGTGTTTACGACGTGCTGGCGCGCGCCGGCGTGGACGCCAACCTCGCCTGGCTGAAGGCCCGTCACGGCGACCGGATCGAGGCGGTGATCGCCGATATCCGCGATGCGGATGCGCTGGCCCGCGCGGCATCGGACGTGCAGGCGGTGTTCCACCTCGCCGCGCAAGTGGCGGTGACGACGAGCATGGTGGATCCGCGCGCCGATTTCGAGATCAACATCCTTGGCACGCTCAACCTGCTGGAGGCGCTGCGCGCGCGCGGCGAGCGGGTGCCTTTGATCTTCGCCTCGACCAACAAGGTCTATGGCGACCTGATCGACCTCGAATTCGACACCGGCGATCACGGCTATGTCCCGCGCGATCCCGCAATCCGCGATCACGGCATCGGCGAGGCGCGGCCGCTCGATTTCCACACGCCCTATGGCGTGTCGAAGGGCGCGGCGGACCAATATGTGCTCGATTACGCGCGCAGCTTCGGCGTTCCGGCGGCGGTGCTGCGGATGAGCTGCATCTATGGTCAGCGCCAGATGGGCACCGAGGATCAGGGCTGGGTGGCGCATTTCCTGATCCGCGCGCTCGAAGGCAAGCCGATCACGCTCTATGGCGACGGGCAGCAGGTGCGCGATATCCTCGACGTGTCCAACGCGGTCGACGCCTATGTCCGGGCATGGCGGCGCATCGATGCGGTGGAGGGCCAGGCGTTCAACCTCGGTGGCGGCCCCGCCAATGCGGTGAGCCTGCGCCAGTTGCTCGGCCATATCGGTGATCTGATCGGCCGCGAGGTGGAGATCGCCACGTCCGACTGGCGCGCGGGCGACCAGCGCTATTTCGTCGCCGACACGCGCAAGGCCGAAGCCGCGTTGGGCCTCGCGCCCAAGGTGGCATGGACCGACGGCGTGGCCAACCTCGCGCGCTGGCTCGCGACCGAGCGCCAGCTCAACCTGCCGGTGGGGCAGGCCATGGAAACCTCCGCCTCGTGAAAGGTGCCGTCACCCGATTGTTGATGACCACCGACACGGTCGGCGGCGTGTGGCAATATTCGCTCGATCTGGCGGATGGGCTGCGGCGCCATGGGATCGAGACGCTGCTGGCGATCACCGGCCCCGCGCCCGATGCGGGCCAGCGCGCCGAGGCCGAAGCGGTGGCGACGTTGGTCGATGCCGAACTGCCGCTCGACTGGCTGTGCGACGCGCCCGTGCCCGTGCTCGCGGCGGGCGAGCGGCTGGCGGCGCTGGCTGCCAGGCTTCGGGTCGATTGCGTCCAGCTCAACATGCCGACGCTCGGCGCGCGGACGCGGTTCGGCGTGCCGGTCGTCGCGGTGACTCATGGTTGCGTCGCCACTTGGTGGGAGGCGGCGCGGCAGGAACCGCTCGGCGCCGATTATCGCTGGCAGCGCGCGCTGATGCGCGAGGGGCTGCAGGCGGCGGACGCCGTCGTGGCGCCCAGCATCGCCTATGCCGCGACGGTCGCGCGGCATTACGGCCTGCGCCGGCCGCCGGTCGCGGTGCACAATGGCCGCCGGCCGCTGGGCGCGGCGGGGGAGGGGCCGTCCGCGCCGCACGCCTTTACCGCAGGGCGTTTGTGGGACGGCGTGAAGAACACCGGCCTGCTCGACCGCGTCGCCGGCGCGATCGCGGCGCCGTTCCGCGCCGCCGGGCCGGTGACGGGGCCGCATGGCGAGACGGTGACGATCGATCATCTGGTCGCGCTTGGCCGCCTCGACGCGGCGACCCTGGCGGGCGAGCTGGCGCAGCGGCCGGTCTTCGTGTCGGCGGCGACGTTCGAGCCTTTTGGGCTGGCGGTGCTGGAAGCGGCGGCGATGGGCTGCGCGCTGGTGCTGTCGGACATCGGCACGTTCCGCGAGCTCTGGAGCGATGCGGCGCTGTTCGTCGCCGCGGACGATGCGGAGGGCTACGCGACCGCGATCCGCCGCGTGCTGCACGACGCGCTGTTGCGCCGCGATCTGGAGCAGGCCGCCGCCGAGCGTGCGCGCTTGTACATTCCGGCGGCGATGGCGGCGAGCATGGCGGGGCTTTACGAGAGCCTGGCCGATGCGCGGCGCAGGGCGGCGGCATGAGGATCGCCTATCTCACCCATTCGCTGCGCTCGTGCTGGAATCACGGCAACGCGCATTTCCTGCGCGGCGTGCTGCGCGAACTGATCGCGCGCGGCCACGACGTGTGCGCGTTCGAACCCGAGGGGTCGTGGAGCCTCACCAACCTGATCGCGGATGCGGGCGATGCCGGGCTGGAGCCGTTCCGCCGCCTTTATCCCGAGCTGCAACCGATCGTCTTCGATCCCGCCGCGCCGCACGACGCGCTGGTCGACGGAGCGGACGTGGTGATCGTCCATGAGTGGAACGACCCTGCGCTCATCGCCGCGATCGGCGCGCTACGCGCTGCGGGTGGCCGGTTCACGCTGCTGTTCCACGATACGCACCACCGGGCGGTGAGCGATCCCGACGCGATCCGGGCCTTCGATCTGTCGGGCTATGACGGTGTGCTGGCGTTCGGCGAGACGCTTTCGGCGGTGTATCGCCGCTGGGGCTGGGGCGACCGGGTGTGGACCTGGCACGAGGCC
Source organism: Sphingomonas sp. GC_Shp_6 (assembly GCF_026540835.1). Lineage (NCBI taxonomy): Bacteria > Pseudomonadati > Pseudomonadota > Alphaproteobacteria > Sphingomonadales > Sphingomonadaceae > Sphingomonas > Sphingomonas sp. GC_Shp_6. Next base: position 43,834 of record NZ_JALNUO010000022.1, read on the forward strand.
GCCGACACCCGCCTGTTCCACCCGCCCGCCGAGGAGGGCGCGCGCGACGGGCTGGTCTGGATCGGCAATTGGGGCGATGGCGAGCGGACGGCGGAGCTGGAGGAATATCTCTTTGCCCCCGCCGCAACGCTGGGCCTGCCGCTCGATATCTACGGCGTCCGCTATCCCGACGAGGCGCGCGCGATGCTGGCGCGGCACGGCGCGCATTATCATGGCTGGGCGCCCAATGCCGAGGCGCCTGCGATCTTCGCGCGGCATTTCGCGACCGTCCATGTGCCGCGGCGTTATTATTCCACGATCCTGCCGGGCATCCCGACGATCCGGATGTTCGAGGCGCTCGCCTGCGGTATCCCGCTGGTTTCCGCGCCCTGGGAGGACAGCGAGGGGCTGTTCCGCGACGGGCAGGATTATCTGCGCGGCGCCGATGGCTGCGAGATGACGACCCAGTTGCGGACGCTCGCCGAAGATGGGGCGCTCCGTGCCGCGGTCGTGGCGTCCGGCCTCGAGACGATCCGCACGCGGCATAGCTGCGCCCACCGCGTCGACGAATTGCTGGCGATCCTTGCCACGCTCGGCGCGAGCCCGAAAGAGACCCGCCCATGAAGATCGCCTTTTACGGCTCCAGCCTGGTGTCGTCCTACTGGAACGGCGCCGCGACCTATTATCGCGGCATCCTGCGCGATCTGGCCGCGCGCGGCTATGCCATCACCTTCTACGAGCCCGATGCGTTCGATCGTCAGCAGCACCGTGACATCGATCCGCCCGAATGGGCACGCTCCGTGGTGTATCCCGCCACCGAAGCGGGGCTGCGCGGCGTGCTGGCGGAGGCGGGCGCGGCCGACATCGTCGTGAAGGCGAACGGCGTCGGCGTGTTCGATACCGAATTGCTCGAAGGCGTCGTGCGCCAGAGCGCGCCGCACGCGCTGCGCATCTTCTGGGACGTCGATGCCGCGGCCACGCTGGACGAGATGCGCGCCAATTCCGATCATCCGGTGCTGAAGGCGCTGCCCGATCTCGACATGGTGCTCACCTATGGCGGCGGCCCGCCGGTGATCGACGCCTATCGCAGCTTCGGCGCGGCGGAGTGCGTGCCGGTGTACAATGCGCTCGATCCGACGACGCACCACCCGGTCGCGCCCGATCCGCGCTTCGCCTGCGATCTCGCCTTCCTCGGCAACCGCCTGCCCGACCGCGAGGCGCGCGTGGAGGAATTCTTCCTGCGGCCCGCGGCATCGCTGCCGGGGCAGGATTTCCTGATCGGCGGCAATGGCTGGGACGGCAAGGCCATGCCCGCCAATGTCCGCCACCGCGGCCATGTGTACACCGCCGAGCACAACGCGTTCAACTCCACCCCGCGCGCGGTGTTGAACGTCGCGCGCGATTCGATGGCGCATGTCGGCTTTTCCCCCGCGACGCGCGTGTTCGAGGCCGCGGGTGCCGCCGCCTGCCTCATCACCGACGCATGGGAGGGGATCGAGCAGTTCCTCCAGCCCGACCACGAGGTGCTGGTCGCGCGCGACGGGCAGGACGTGGCTGAGCATCTGACCGCGCTCACCCCCGAACGCGCAAGGGCGATCGGCGACGCCGCGATGAAACGCGTGCTGGCCGAGCACACCTATGCGCTGCGCGGCGCGCAGGTCGATGCGCTCTTGCGCGAACATGCCGCGCGCGCGGTGGAGGCGGCATGAGGCTCGTCGTCCTGGGCCTCAGCCTCTCCTCTTCCTGGGGCAACGGCCATGCGACCACCTTCCGCGCGCTGCTGAAGGCGTTCGCCGCGCGCGGGCACGACATCCTGTTCCTCGAACGCGACGTGGCCTGGTATCGCGACCAGCGCGACGTGACCGATCCCGATTATTGCCGGCTGCGGTTCTACGACGATATCGACGATCTGGCGCGCTTCACGCCCGAAATCGCCGAAGCCGATGCGGTGATCGTCGGCTCCTATGTGCCGCAGGGCGTCGCCGTCGCGCATTTCGTGCAGGCGACAGCAGGCGGCGTGAAGGCGTTCTACGACATCGACACGCCGGTGACGCTCGCCAAGCTGGAACGCGGCGATTTCGAATATCTCGACCCCGCCGTGATTCCTGGCTACGACCTCTATCTGTCGTTCACCGGCGGCCCGACGCTGGAACGGATCGAGCGGATCTACGCCGCGCCGGCAGCCCGCGCGCTCTATTGCTCGGTCGACCCTGCGCTCTATGCGCCCAGCGGCGCGGCCAAGCGCTGGGATCTCTCCTATCTCGGCACCTACAGCGCGGATCGCCAGCCCACGCTCGACCGGCTGCTGCTGGCACCGGCGCGCGCGCGGCCCGATCTGCGCTTCGTCGTGGCGGGCCCGCAATATCCCGACACGATCGACTGGCCCGCCAATGTCGAGCGGATCGCGCATCTGCCGCCGGCGGCGCATGCCGATTTCTATTCCGCCTCGCGCTTCACGCTGAACGTCACCCGCGCGGACATGATCGCGGCGGGCTGGTCGCCCTCGGTCCGGCTGTTCGAGGCCGCCGCCTGCGCCACGCCGATCATCTCCGATCTCTGGGAAGGGCTCGACACGCTGTTCGCGTTCGGCCGCGAGATCGTGCCCGCGCGCACCACCGACGACGTGCTGGCGGCGCTCGACGGCGCGGATGCCGATGCGATCGGCCGTGCGGCGCAGGCGTGCGCGCTCGACCACCACACCGCCGCGCACCGCGCGGCCGAACTCGAGACGTATCTTCAGGCAGTCGCGCAGGCGCGTGCCCTGGCGGACGTCGCATGACCTTGGAGACGATGATGACCCCAGCCGATGGCGACCTGATCCTCGTGGCCGGTGGGGCGGGCTTCATCGGCTCGCATCTGTGCCGCCGCCTGCTCGACGAAGGGCACCGCGTGCTCTGCATCGACAATCTGCAGACCTCGCGCGGATCGAACCTCGCGCCGCTGGAGGATCATCCCGGCTTCACCTTCGTCCGCGCAGACATCGTAGAGCCTCTGCCCGAGGCGGTGCTGGCGCAGGCCGGGCGGATCACCCGCATCTACAATCTCGCCTGCGCCGCTTCGCCGCCGCAATATCAGGCCGATCCCGAGCATACCATGCTCACCAACGTGGTCGGTACCAACCGGCTGCTGCGGCTGGCCGAACAGGCGGGTGCGCGTTTCCTGCTCACCTCGACGAGCGAGGTCTATGGCGATCCCGAGGTTCATCCGCAGACCGAGGATTATCGCGGGTTCGTCAACTGCACGGGGCCGCGCGCCTGTTACGACGAAGGCAAGCGTGCTGCCGAGACGCTCAGCTTCGATTATGCGCGCGCCGGTCGCGCCGCGGTGCGCGTCGCGCGGATCTTCAACACCTATGGGCCGCAGATGCACCCCGATGACGGGCGCGTGGTGTCCAATCTGATCTGCCAAGCGCTTTCGGACCGGCCGATCACCATCTATGGCGACGGCAGCCAGACGCGGAGCTTCTGCTACGTCTCCGATCTGGTCGACGGGCTGATGCGGTTGATGGAATCAGAGATCGACGGGCTGGAGCCGGTCAATCTGGGCAATCCAGTGGAGCTGACGGTACGCGATCTGGCGGATCGCGTCGTGGCGCTGACGGGCAGCACCAACGACGTCGTCTATCGCCCGTTGCCCCAGGACGATCCGCGCCGCCGCAAGCCCGATATCGCGCGCGCGCAGGCGGTGCTCGGCTGGCAGCCGCGCGTGCCGATCGAGGAGGGGCTGGTGCAGACCTGCGCCTGGTTCGCCGACGAGCTGAAGCGCGAGACGCCGGTGTGGCGGCCCGAGCCGGAACGCGACGCCGCATGAAGGTCGCGATGCTGGCGCCGATCGCGTGGCGCACCCCGCCGCGCCATTATGGGCCGTGGGAGCTGACGACCAGCCTCTTGACCGAAGCGCTCGTCGCGCGCGGCGTGGAGGTCACGCTGTTCGCCACGCAGGACAGTCTCACGAGCGCCACACTGGCGGGCCCGGTGCCCGCACCCTATGAGGAAGATCCGGCGATCGACGCCAAGGTGTGGGAGATGCGCCACGTCGCTCATGTCTTCGAACGCGCGGCCGAATTCGATCTGATCCACAACCAGGCCGATTTCGTGCCGCTCGGCTTCAGCCGGCTGGTGAGGACGCCGGTCGTGACCACGATCCACGGTTTCTCGTCCGATCGCATCCTGCCGATGTACGGCGAATATCAGCATGACGTGGCCTATGTCGCGATCAGCGCGGCGGACCGGCATCCGGCGCTGCGCTATGCCGCGACGATCCATCACGGCATCCGCGTGGACGATTTCGCCTTCGACGCGCAGGGCAGCGACGACCTGCTGTTCTTCGGCCGCTTCCACCCCGACAAGGGCCCCGAACAGGCGATCGCCGCGGCTGCAGCCAGCGGGCGGCGCCTGCGGATGGCGGGGATCGTGCAGGATCGCGGCTTTTTCGAACGCGCGGTCGAGCCGGCGATCGACGGCGACCGGGTCATGTATCTGGGCGCGGTCGGCGGCGAGGAGCGGGTGCGCACCCTGGGTGCGGCGCGCGCGCTGCTCCACCTGATCGCGTTCGACGAACCCTTCGGCCTCTCGGTGGTCGAGGCGTTCGCCTGCGGCACGCCGGTGATCGCCAACCGCCGCGGGTCGATGTCCGAGCTGATCGACCACGGCGTCACCGGCTTCCTGGTGGGCAGCCCCCAGGAGGCGGTGGAGGCGATCGCACGGGTCGACTCGATCGACCGTGCCGCCTGCCACCGCGCCGCGGTCGAGCGTTTCTCGGTCGATCGCATGGCGGACGAATATCTGGCGCTCTACCGGCAGATCCTCGGCGGCTGAACGCGCTCAGTCGTCGTCCGTGCCGGCCGCGGCCATCGCCATGAAGTTGCGCGCGGCATCGCGGTCGGCGGCATGTGCGAACGCCACATCGAGCGCGGGCGCGACGCCCAGCAGGTGCATCAGCGACCACAAGGCGAAGCGCCGCCCGCGATCGCGCTCCAGCCCGAACTCGACGCGCAGCCGATCCACGCCCGCCTCATAGGCACCGGCGCCCAGCGCGCGGAGATCGGCCTGGCCGAAATAGCGGACGAGGAGCGTGTCGAAATCCATCGCGCCGCCTATAGGCCGGCGATGCACCATCACCAACCGCGCACGCCCGCATGAACCGCACCGCGATCGTCGCGATCGTCATCGGGCTCGCGCTGGCCGCGACGTTGCTCGCCACCAACGATCTGGGCGCGATCTGGGCGGCGCTGAAGGGCGCGGGGTGGGGCATCCTGATCGTGATCGCGCTGCACGTGCCGCAGACCGTCTTCTCCGCGCTCGGCTGGCGGCCGCTGATCGCGGGGCAATCGCGGTTCGGGACGCTGTATCTGCTGCGTTGGGTGCGCGAATCGGTCAATTCGCTGCTCCCTGTCGCACAGATCGGCGGCGATCTGGCGCGTGCGCGGCTGCTCGGGCAGCGTGGCGTGGCGCTGAAGGACGCGGTCGCCTCGTGCATGGTCGATCTGTCGCTGGAGACGGTGGCGCAGGCGCTCTTCACACTGATGGGCGCCGCGCTGCTGCTGGGCGGCGCGCATGATGCGCATGCGCTGGAGATCGGCTTCGGCATGGTGGCGGGGATGGCAGCGATCGCGATCGGTTTCGTCGTCGCGCAGCGCTTCGGGCTGTTCAAGCTGGTCGAGCGGCTCGTCGGGCGCTGGTCGGAGAAGCATGGCGGGCAGATCGGCGATCTCACCGGGCTGAACGATGCGGTGGTGGGGCTGTACCGGCAGCCGCGGCGGCTCGGCTGGTCGACATTGTTCCACCTCGGATCGTGGATCGCGGGCATCCTCGAAACCTATGCGGCGCTGCGCATCCTCGGGCTCCATCCGGGCTGGCGCGAGGCGGCGATCATCGAATCGCTGGGGCAGGCGGTGCGCGCGGCGGGGTTCCTGATCCCCGGCGCGCTCGGCGTTCAAGAGGGCGGGCTGGTGCTGATCGGGGGAATTTTCGGGATCGTGCCGGGCACCGCGCTCGCGCTGTCGCTCATCCGCCGCATCCGCGAGCTCGCGCTCGGCCTGCCGGGGCTGGCGGTCTGGCAGCGGATGGAGAAGGCGTCCGCCAAGGATGAAGGTTCGATGACAAGCGCATAACACCGGGATGGTTCCGGCTTGTGTTCGCGCATCCGGCGCTTAGGAAGCGGGGCAGGAGTTCGTTTATGCCGCCATCCACCCCCCTACTCGACACGATTCCGACGCCGTTGGAGCTTCGGGCTTTGGAGCCCGGGCAGCTTCGGCAGTTGGCGGACGAGCTGCGGGCGGAGACGATCGCGGCGGTGGGGGTGACGGGGGGC
>NZ_JALNUO010000023.1:0-42547 GCF_026540835.1 Sphingomonas sp. GC_Shp_6
AGCTTGTCCTTCAGACCCTTGGCGGGTGTGAACGAGACCTTCTTCGATGCAGCGATCGTCATGGCCTCGCCGGTCGATGGATTGCGGCCCTGGCGCTCGGGACGATCCTTGACCGAGAACTTGCCGAAGCCGGCGATCGAGACTTCTTCGCCTTTTGCGGCCGCGCTTGCGATCTGGTCGAACACGGCGGCGATTGCGGCCTTGGCCTCTGCCTCGCTCGTGCCTGTCGTCCCAGCGACGCCCTTCGCCAGTTCACCGATGTTCATGTTACTTACTCTCCCTTGTGGATCTGGCCGGACCTTAGCCGTGCCGAGCGCCGATACAATGATGCTGCTCGACGATGCGAAGTCGCGGGCGCCCGTTCGATGGTCCGCAAACTGGCTAATCACGACATGGTCGAGGTGTATCAGCCCGGGTGCGGGTAGGGGGCGATCGCCGAGCTGGCGCCCGAGCCAACGCAAAGCCTTCGGCCGAGTTTCTACTGCGCGCTGCGCTCTCGCGTGACGCGCGGATCTTCATACAGGTCGCGGATCGCGCGCAGGCGAAAGACGTTCCACCAGCGCTGCCATCGATGCTCGACCGCATCGTGGATCATATGGCAACGCTGGCAGAGCGCCGCGAGATTGCCGGGCATGCTGTTGCCTGGATCGTGATCGAGATGCGCACAAGCCAGCACGACATAAGTCGTTCGTACCGACGCCAGACTGAAGCCGCCCTTGAGCGCGATCCGCTTGCCACGGCCGGAGCGCCAACACACGGCATCGGCATCCCACCAGCGACCATCGCCAAGATGTGCGACCCGACGCATATGCGGTCTCGAGCAGTGCTCGCAGCGCGCGCCGGCCCGATCGAACCGGATCACGTCCGACAGCTGGCGCCAGTCGATCGGGTAAAGCCAGCGGTTTTCAGGGCGGATCGGCATCTCGATTCTATGAGTCAGCCGATGGCAGAACGAAAGCGAAATCTTCTCGGTTTGTTTTTGGTCTGTTGTGTAACTGTTCCACGCGGTGCGTACCGTCAATTTTCGTGCCGAGGCTAGTGATCGTGCGCGGCGATACTGGCAACTCAATCGAAATCGCGCTGTAGAACTCGTGTTCGTTACGACTCCGTACCGTCCGGCCCTCGGCTGCGGTCAAGTGCAAAGACTCGATCCGGCCGACATAAATCCGTTGACCAAGCGTCGACGGTAACGGAACATAAAGCGAACACGTAGAGTCTAGCCACCATGTCAGCCGTCCTCGATTCGCTTCCCCAGAGCATCGCCCATCTTCGAAGCATCGCGATGCCGCTCGCCGATTACCGCGTCCTGCCGTTCGGGGTTGGCGGCCTGGACAATCGTCTGAACGGGGGAGGGCTTCGGGCTGGAGCGCTGCACGAGGTCGCCGCACGCACCTGTTCCCTGGTCGATGATGCGGCTGCCACGCTGTTCCTTGCCGGTGTCGCCGCGCGAGAAGCGCGGAACACTCGTGCCCCGGTGCTTTGGGCAAGCTGCCGGAACGATCTCTACGCCCCCGGCTTGGCGCAAGCCGGCTTGTCCTCGGCGAACGTGATCTACGCCCAGCCCAAGGACGACGCAGCACTTCTGGCGGTCGTCGAGGACGCGATCCGGGATGGTACGCCGGCAGCGGTGGTGGCCGAGGCGGCAAAGGTTTCGATGGTCGCCACGCGCCGCCTGCAGCTTGTCGCGGCGGAAGCCGACATTCCCGTACTGCTCCTGCGCCGCTGGCGGGGCCGATCGCAAGACCCGCTCGGCGAGCCCTCCGCTGCCTGGACGCGCTGGCGGGTCGCCAGCGCCCCGTCGCAGCGGCTCGCGGTTGCCGGGGTGGGACGCGCCCGTTGGTCGGTCGAGCTGGCGCGCCAACGCACCGGCGGGTCCTTCTCATTGATCGTGGAGGGGTGCGATGAGACGGGTTGTCTCGCTGTTCCTGCCGCACTTGGCCATCGAGCGGCTGAGACGGCTGGACCGGCACGCCACGCCGCGGCCTGAGCGGTTAGCGCTCCCGCTTCCGGTCGACGACGAACCGGGTGAATGTTCTGTCCCCAGGGGTGGCGGATGGCGGCCGGGTGCGCGCTGGGCGCGGGCGCAGTCGCCTACCAAGGCCGAAATTGCCGGCAAGATAGCGGCGCTTCCGGCGCATGCGAAGCCGCCTATGCGCGAACTCGGACGGCGATCGGAAGCCGCGAGCCATCCGTACAAGAGCCAGTCGGTCACCCGACCGGCCATGATCGTGACACGGCCCGCAACCGCTCATTCTCCGCTGGCGCTTGTCGGCAAGGTCGGGCGGCGTGAGGAAGTCGTGGCGGCGTGCGCTGCGGCGGCCTCGCTCGGTATCCATGTCGGAATGGCCGCGACCCATGCCCGCGCTCTGGTGTCCGATCTCGACTTCCGGCCCGCCCAGCCAGAGGCGGACGCGGTCCTGCTCGACCGTCTCGCGCTGCTTGCCGTTCGGCGTTGGTCGCCCATTGCGGCCGCGACGCCGACCGATGGCCTGTGGCTTGACCTCGCCGGCTGCGATCACCTCTACGGGGGAGAAGAGCGCTTTTGCCGACGCCTGCGCGCCTTCTGCCAGCGCGCCGGGTTTACCGCGCGCGTTGCGGTCGCCGACACGCCGGGCGCTGCGCACGCGCTTGCAAGGTACGGCCGGGAAGATCTGATGATCGTGCCCGCGGGGGGGACGATACGAGCGATATCGCCGCTACCGATCGCCGCCTTGCGGCTGACCGGCACGGCGCTCAGCGCGGCCAAGCGGTTCGGCTTCGAAACCATCGCAGACCTTTTGCCGGTCGCGCGCGGCCCGCTCGCGCGGCGGCTGGGCCTGCCCGCCATCACCCGGCTCGATCAGGCGCTCGGCGGCGTGGCGGAGCCGATAACGCCGCGCGAAGATGTCACGGTTCCAGCCGTCGAGCGCCGCCTGCTCGAGCCGATCGGCACGGCCGAGGCGATCGCGCAGGTCATGGAGGACCTGCTCGGCGATTTGGCCGAGGTACTGCAGGCGAGGGGGCTTGGTGCGCGGTCGATCCGCCTGACGGGGCTGTGTGTCGATGGAACCGAACAGGTGGTTGCGGTCGGGACATCGCGGCCGACACGTGATGTCTCCCATCTCTTGCGCCTCATGAAACTCAGGATCGAGCGCATCGATCCCGGACTGGGGCTTGAGCAGTTCCTGCTGGTGGCACCGCATACCGAGCCGCTCGATGCAGTGGATCTCGGCGCAGTGCTAGCTGGCGAGGTTCTGGTGCGCGATCCCGCGCGCCTCGTCGATGTCGTCGCCGGCCGCATCGGCCCGAATGCGGTCTATCGGATCGCGCCGATCCCGAGCCATGTACCCGAGCGAGCGGTCGCGCGCGCCGACCCGGTCGAGATGCCGGCAGGGTGGCCGACATGGCGGCGGCCGGTTCGGCTCTTCGCCAGGCCAGAGCCCTTATGGGGCGTCATTGCGCTGCTGCCCGACCAACCGCCGCGGCGCTTCGAGTGGCGTGGCGAAGCGCACAAGGTCGTCGCCGGCGATGGCCCCGAGCGGATCCACGGCGAATGGTGGCGCCGCGACGCCGAGACCTGGGCGGTTCGGGACTATTACCGCGTCGAGGATGAGGCAGGCGGCCGTTTCTGGGTATTCCGGCGCGGCGACGGCACACATGATGATACCGGCGATCTCAGCTGGTGGATCCACGGCGTGTTCGCATGAGCGCGCCCTATGTCGAGCTTCAGGTGCTCACCCATTTCTCGCTGCTGCGCGGCGCGTCGAGCCCCGACGAGCTGTTCGCGGCGGCGGCAGTGCTCGGGTATTCCGCGATTGGGATCAGCGACATCGGTACGGTGGCGGGCGTCGTGCGCGCCTGGGAGGCGCAAAAGGCGACCGACGTCCGCTCGATCGCGGGTACGCGTGTCGATCTCTCCTGCGGGCGCCGCCTGATCCTTTATCCGACCGATCGCCCCGCCTGGTCACGGATCACGCGGCTCCTGACCGTCGGGAAGAAGCGGGCGGGGAAGGGGGGCTGCCTGCTGCACTGGCACGACCTTGAGCCATGGTCGGAGGGAATCATCGCTATCCTGCTACCGGACGAGGCGGATCAGGCGAACCTTGCGGCACTTGCCGACCTGAAGACGGTTTACGGCCGACGCGGGTACATGGCGCTGTTCCAGCGCCGGCGGCCGGACGACGCCGTCCGTATCGATGCGCTGGCTAGGCAGGCTGGCGGCGCCGGCGTCCGCGCGGTCGCAACCGGCGACGTCCTCTACCATGCGCCCGAAGCCCGCCTTCTGCAGGACGTGGTTACGGCCGTGCGCGAGAAGTGCACCGTTGATGAGCTCGGCTACCGCCGTGAGATCAACGCCGATCGCGCGCTCAAATCACCGGAGGAAATGGTCCGGCGCTTTCGTGATTATCCCGATGCGCTGCGCGCCAGCGTCGATATTGCCCGGGCCTGTACCTTCGATCTTGGTGAGCTGGCCTATCAATATCCCCACGAGCGGCTGATCGATGGCCTGAGTGCGCAGGACGCGCTGCAGAAGCTGGCGACCGAGGCGGTCGAGCGGATGTTCGATGGCAACGTGCCGGCTGCCTATACCGACCAGATCGGCCACGAGATGCGGTTGATCGGCGAGCTCGGTTACGCGCCCTATTTCCTCACCGTCTATGCGATCGTGCGCGAAGCACGCCGCCGCGGCATCCTGTGCCAAGGGCGTGGCTCGGCCGCGAACTCGTGCGTGTGCTTCGTGCTAGGCGTCACCTCGATCGATCCGATCAAGCACGAGCTTCTCTTCGAACGCTTCGTGTCGGGCGAGCGGCGCGAACCACCCGACATCGACGTCGACTTCGAGCATGAGCGCCGCGAAGAGATCATCCAGTGGATCTATGAAACCTACGGGCGTGATCGATCCGCGTTGACCGCGGTCGTCCAGCGCTACCGCGCGCGCGGTGCGGTGCGCGATGTCGGCAAGGCGTTGGGGTTGCCCGAAGACCTGACGTCCTCGCTGGCGGGGCTGGTGTGGGGCTGGTCCGCCGAAGGCGTGGGTGAGAAGCAGGTCGAGGAACTCAACCTCGATATCGGCGATCGGCGGCTCCGCTTGACCCTGGAACTGGCCCGCAAGTTGATCGGCGTGCCCCGCCACATGAGCCAGCACCCGGGCGGGTTCGTCCTGACGCATGACCGGCTCGACGATCTCGTGCCGATCGAGCCGGCAGCGATGGAAGATCGCCAGATCATCGAGTGGGACAAGGACGACATCGATGCGCTGAAGTTCATGAAGGTCGACGTGCTCGGCCTCGGCATGCTCGGGTGCATGAATCGCGCCTTCAACATGCTCGAGCACGACAAGGGCATCCGCGTCGGCCTGGCCGACCTCCAGGACGACGATCCGGCGGTGTACGCGATGATCCAGAAGGCCGACACGCTCGGCACCTTCCAGATCGAGAGCCGCGCGCAGATGTCGATGCTGCCGCGGATGAAGCCACGCCGGTTCTACGATCTCGTGATCCAGGTCGCGATCGTCCGACCCGGGCCGATCCAAGGCGACATGGTTCATCCCTATCTTCGTCGGCGCGAGGGGCTGGAGAAGCCCGAATATCCCCGGCCGGAGCTCCGCGCGGTGCTGGAGAAGACGCTCGGCGTTCCACTATTCCAGGAACAGGCGATGAAGGTCGCGATCGTGGGTGCGGGCTTCACGCCTGCCGAGGCTGATCAGCTGCGCCGCGCCATGGCGACGTTCAAGGTCACCGGCGGCGTATCGCACTTCTCGGAGAAGCTCGTCGAGGGCATGGTCGCGCGCGGTTATCCGCGCGACTTCGCAGAACGCACCTTCCGCCAGCTGGAAGGCTTCGGCTCCTATGGCTTTCCGGAGAGCCACGCGGCGAGCTTCGCCAAGATTTCCTACGCCTCGAGCTGGATGAAGCATCACCATCCCGACGTCTTCTGCGCGTCGCTCATGAACGCCCAGCCGATGGGATTTTATGCGCCCGCGCAGATCGTGCGCGACGCCCAGGCGCACGATGTCCAGGTCCGGCCCCCGTGCATCAACGCGAGCCGCTGGGACTGCACGTTGGAGCCGACAGGCGGCCGCTACCTCGCGGTGCGGCTCGGGCTTCGCCAAGTGCGCGGGCTGTCGAACGCCGACGGTGCCGCGATCGTAGGCGCACGCAGCACGACGCTGTTCGATTCCATCGAGGACGTGTGGCGTCGATCCGGCGTCCAGCGTGCCGCGATCGAAAAGCTGGCGGATGCCGATGCGTTTCACGCCTTCGGCGCGGATCGGCGGCAGGGCCTGTGGAAGGTGAGGGGCCTTGGCGAGGCGCCGCTGCCGCTGTTCGCGGCTGCGGATCGCGCGGCGGAAACGATCAGCGCCGAAGGGATCGAACCGTTAGTAGACCTCCGACCGCTGACGGACGGTCGCGAGGTGATCGAGGATTACCGCTCGCTGCAGCTGTCGCTGCGGGCGCATCCGCTGACGTTCGTTCGGGGTGAGCTGGCCAGGCGTGGCGTGACCAAATGCGCGGAACTCGCGAACATCCGGGATGGCCGGCACGTCGAGGTCGCCGGGATCATCCTGGTCCGCCAGAAGCCCGGCTCGGCCAAGGGCGTGTTGTTCATCACGATCGAGGACGAAACCGGGATCGCGAACGGCATCCTGTGGCCGGATCGGTTCGAGCGGCAACGCCGCACGATCATGTCCGCGTCTATGATCGGCATGAAGGGCAGGGTGCAGAAAGAGGGCGAGGTGATCCACGTCATCTGCGACCGGATCATCGACCATGGTGACCTGCTGCACCGCGTGGGCGAGATGTCGTTCCCCCATCGAACCGGCCGCGGCGATGGGGCCAAGCATGCCGGATCGCCTGACCGGGGTGACGCGGGTTGGAAGCCGGAGCCGCGCAACTGCTACTGGCCGCCGCACGCCGAGGGCATGGACCCCGAGGACGCAGTTCGCTTCAAATCGCATGACTTTCGTTGAGCGATGGCAAAGCTTGCTCGCCACCAGCGCGTCGTCATTGCGCTATCGGTCCATATCCTGCGGAGCGGCGTCGCCCGCTGCTCGGACACGCGCGTGGACGGCGTGGAGGTTCGATTGGCGCTTCGGTGCCTGCTACCGCATTGCCCGGAGCGTTGGCCGCTTGAGCTCTACTGGGATGCGGCGCGTCAGGAAAATGAGATTGGCAGGGCGCAGGGTGTGACCGCCGCGTTCAACGGCATTGTCCGTCAGCTGCGCCGCGCAGGCCGATATGAGGAAGTGCTGGATCAGTGAGAAAGCGTGCCGCCCGCATCCTTGGCTGAGGCACCTCGGGGATGGTGCCCGTCGGATGCCATGGATCGATCCAGCTGGCGCTTCCTTCCGCCACGGCTTCAGCCCTCTACGTCGGCTGCGGTCAGCAGGATCGGGGGCTCCCCGCCGAGCCGCTTGACGAATTCGCGCTGTGCTATGCGGTGAATGTCGCTCTCGAACTCGATGAAGACCTCGAGGGCAGTTTCGGAATCGAGCGTATCGCGATCGGGATCGAGGAGCTGCGTCAGAGCCTCGCTGGTGATGAGGAATTCGACGACTCCTAAGTTGGTGGTACCCGTGAAGCCGACGCTCTCGCGTTCGGCAACCCAGTAATAGTCCCCCATCTCGAAACGGACGCTGGGATTGGCCATGCCGGCTTACTCCTCGGTTGGGCTGGAAGCCGGCAGGTGCTCCGCCAGTGCTGCGATACCCTCACCGGTAAAGGTCGTGCTGGAGGCGCCCTCGATCTGGACAGGATGCTCTACCGTCAGGACGGCCGCGGCTTGATGCTCGGGGTCCAATCCGCGCCAATCGCGAACTGCTCGCGCGAGGTTGGTGACTTCAGCGACGTCGCTATCGCCGCGCGGGACGTTTTCGAGCGACGCGCTCATCCGCCAGTTGATCTCGGGGGTCTTTGCGCTTTCACCCCAGGTCGCTTCTGTCATGATCGTCTACTTTCCCGCGCCTGGTTCTTGGCGCAATTTCGAATGTAGCCCGACAGGGCGCGTCCGTGCCAGTCCGAAGCCCACAATGCTCGAGCTTCAAGGGCCGCGAGGGGTGACTGCGATGATATCGAGCTTTCGCAGGGCTCGTGCCATGCGTTTGGCATCGAGCAGCCCGATGCCTTGTGCGCGAAAGGCGCTGGCGAGCTGTCGCTCGGTCAGTGGCGCCGACACCTGATCGAGAACGGCAAGCGCTGCTGCGCGCACCTCAGGGGGTGCAGCCTTCAGGGCGTCTAGGGCTTTCATTCTGCCTCGTGAAGGTTGCTCGGTCTGATCGGTAGACCAACGACATAGCCCCGTGCCATGCGACTTGCACGTGCCCCGCCCCGCGGTGCCAGCCACCCGAAGAGCAAGCCGCTACGGCCAACGCTCTGTGTGAGATTGCCGTGTCTGCCGATGTCGCTCGAGCAGACACCCACATCCGCCCTGTAGGATCCGGGCATCGCATCTCGAAATCGCCATCTCGACTGTTAACTTAAGGTCGTTTATAACGCACCGTATTAGCCCGATGGGCGCTTATATGAGACGCTAAATGCGATCCACCATCGCTGATACCCTTCCGCCCCGCGTGCGGCGCAGCTTGACGAAGCTCGGCGCCGATATCGCTCTGGCGCGCAAAAAGCGCAGCCTCACGGTGGTTATGATGGCCGAACGGATCGGTGTAGCCAAGAGCACGTATCTGAAACTGGAGAAAGGCGATCCCACCGTCGCGCTGGGCACGTACGCCATGACCTTCTTCGTTCTGGGTTTCGGCGAAAGCCTCGGAGAGATCCTCGACGCCAGGAACGACGAGCAGGGTCTGTTGCTCGACGTGGAGCGCATGCCCCAGCGGGTCCGCAGACCAAAGCCGCCGGTTTCGCTGTGAGGCGCACGATCGGCATCCAGATCGGCGACGAAGCCCGCGGCGTCGGGTTGCTGCACTACAATCAGCAGGGGAGCCGCGAGAGCGCAGGCTTCGAATATGATGCCGGCTGGCTGGCCGAGCCCGACCGCTTCGCCCTTGAGCCCGCGCTACCGCTAGTCGCCGGCCCGCAGTTTCACCGCAAGGTGGGCACTGGCTCTGTCTTCCACGCCGCCATCGCCGATACCGAACCGGACGGATGGGGAAAGCGCGTCATCCAGCGCGACCATGCCAAGCGGCGGCAGGACGCCCGCCGCCGCGGCGAGGAGGTCGATCCTCGGGCACTGAATGGCCTCGATTATCTGTTGGCGGTCGATGACGTCAGCCGGGTGGGCGCACTACGTCTTGTCGACGAACAGGGGGTTGCCCAGCGGGCGACCGAGGATGGTCGCCGCACTACGCCGCCGTTGATCGAATTGGGCCACCTCCTGGCCGCCAGTCGGGCGGTTGAAACGAACACCGAAACCGCAGCGGACCTTGCCTATCTACGCGGTCGCGGCACGTCGCTCGGCGGACTCCGCCCCAAATGCACTGTTGTCGATGACGAAGGGCGCCTGTCGATCGGCAAGTTTCCAAGCGTCGCCGACGAGCGCTCGGTTACGCGAGGGGAGGTGCTGGCGATGCGGCTAGCCCGTCGCGCCGGGATCGACGCCGCCGACGCCCGGCTGATCGACAGCGATGGCGACGCGATCGCGCTGATCCGTCGGTTTGATCGCCCCGCGGGGGGCGGGCGGCTCATGTACGTCTCGGCCGCGACGATGATCGGGGCGGAGCCTGGCGACGCGCAGGAGCATGCCTATACCGAGATCGTCGATGCGCTTCGTGTGAACGGGAGCGCTCCGACCGCCGACATCGAGGAGCTATGGCGCAGGATCGCCTTTTCGATCCTCATCACCAACGTCGACGATCATCTGATGAACCACGGTTTCCTGCACGTGGACCGTGGCCTATGGCGGCTGGCGCCAGCGTTCGATATCAATCCCTTCCCCGAGCGACTTCGCGAGCTAAAGACTTGGGTCTCTGAAGAAGTCGGGCCTGAAGCGACGATCGAAGCCCTGATGTCAGTGCTGCCGTACTTCCGCATCACCCCGCAACGCGCGAAGGAGATGCTGGCGCAGGTCGTCCACGCCGTTGCGAGTTGGCAGGATGAGGGGCGTGCGCTCGGCATGACCAGTGCCGACCTCGACAGCTTCGCCGATGCTTTCGAACACGGCGAGCGCGCTGCGGCCCGAGCAACACTTGCGTGAAGTAGCGCTCGACGTCCCGAACTGCAGCCATCAGAAAAAATCCGATGATACGCCTGTTCACACCGCCGATTGGCAGCTTGGCAAGCCGTACGGGCGCTTCGACGGTGACGTGCGCGCTGCTTTCCTTAAAAACGCAGCTGGTTGTTGCATCGCGCGCAGCGCTATGGCCTTACGGCCCAACAGGTAGCCGCATGCCTGACTTGGGGGCTGGATGTTTAGCGAACTTGGAAACCTTCATCGGGCGTTAAGCGCCTATATTGAGGCGACATACCATATCTCACACCCGAGCCTGGTCGATTTGCGGCGCTCGATACTCGATCAGCCGGGCACGATCTCACAGCGCGCCTACATCGAAAGCACGCCAATCTATCAAGGCGACAAGAAGTTCGCTGACCTCGCCATACCCCGGCAAGCGCAGGATTTCCTGACGCTTCTCGGCACAAAAACCGGCGGGCGCCTTGTCTTCGATCCGCCCTATCCGCACCAGGCAGAGGCGCTCGAGATCATCGCCGATCCTACAGGTCGATGTTTGCTGGCCACCACCGGAACCGGCTCAGGCAAGACCGAGACGTTCCTGCTTCCGATTCTCATGAAACTCGCCGATGAAGCGGCGACCAAGTCCGGGCAATTCTCACAGCGTGCCGTGCGGTCGATCATCCTATATCCGATGAACGCGTTGGTGAACGATCAGTTGGGCCGTTTGCGCCGCCTCCTAGGCGCGCCTTCGGTCCGGGAATGGTTTACCGAACAGGCTGGCCGACCTGCGAAGTTCGCGCGCTACACAGGCCGGTCGCTATATCCTGGCCAGCGTACCGAGGACCGAAACAAGCGACGCCTGAAGAGTCTCAATTTCTATCGCGACCTGGAACGGGATGCACAGACCGACGAAGGCGTTGCCGCTCAGATCGCTCAGTTGCGCTCGCTGGGACGATGGCCTGCCAAGCCGGGCGACGCCGATGGCGAGAATGGCATGACCAAGTGGCTAGGCAGCGGCAAACGCTGGCTCGGGCCGGACCAGAAGTTTCAGCGAGCTATCGAGCGACCCGAGGATCCGGAACTGCTGCTGCGTCATGAGGTGCAGGATCAGCCGCCCGACCTGCTCATCACCAATTATTCGATGCTCGAATATATGCTCTTGCGGCCGATCGAGCGCTCAATCTTCGAGCGGACGCGAGCCTACTTCGAGAACAATCCCAACGAGCGTTTGCTGTTCGTCCTCGACGAAGCCCATCTCTACCGAGGCGCCAGCGGCACCGAGGTGGCGTTGCTGATCCGGCGCCTGCGCAATCGTCTGGGCCTCACGCCAGATCGAATGCAGGTCATCGCGACCAGCGCGTCTTTTTCGGATGGCGAAGCAGCACAGCAGTTCATCGGCAGTCTGGTCGGGCGCGATGTCGATATGATCGAGGTGTTGCGCGGCAAGAAGCACGCGCGCTTACCTTCGGCCGGCGGTGACCTTCCGCTTGCTACCGCGCTGGCGGCTTGCCGCACCGAGCAATTGAAGGATGTCAATCCCGCCGCAAGGATTGACGCGCTCGCTCCCTTGTTGAGGTTTCGGCAGGACACCCTCTCCACGCAGCGCTTGGTCGTTGCATCGGCGACCCCCAAGACGGTCACGGTGACGGTCAGCGGCGTCGATGCTTCGCTGGCGCCCATCAGTGAGACGGTCTCGGTCAAACCGCACGGTTCAGTCGAAACTGCCTATGAATATCTGGCGCTGACCGAGGTCGCTGCTCCAGATGGGGTTAGCATCGGTCGCTCTGCCGATCGGCCCGACATCAGCATCGCAAATGGCGAGGCAGTCGTGCATCGCGACGGATTGCAGCGCGCGGTCCACGCCGCCCTTCAGGGCCTTTCCGTAATCGGTCGGCTGGTCAACCTGACGGGTGGCGCGACCGCCGAAAGCGACGCGATGACCGCAGAGCCGAAAGCACCGATCGCTCTCGATGCAATGGGAGCCTTGCTCTTCGAAGGCGAGTTCGCGCCGAAGATCAGGGCAGAAGCGACCGATGCGCTGTTGGAGCTTGCATCCTACGCCAAGGCTGAGCCCGATGGACAGCCACTGCTCGCGGCACGTGTCCACGCGCTGTTTCGCGGACTTCCGGGGCTGTGGGGCTGCGCCGACGAAACCTGCAGCCACATTCCCGAGGGAATCGATCCCGGTCCGACGGGAATGCTCTATTCCCAATCTACACGCGAGTGCGGCTGCCGCGCCCGCGTCTTCGAGGTTCACACCTGTCGCGATTGCGGCGTTGCCTACTTCAACGCTTTCGCACTCAACCCCAGCCAGCCCGATTTCCTCTGGGCCGAGGATATCGGCGATATCGACGATATGGACGGTGTCGTCCGCCCGGTACAAATCCTGCTGGAGGACCCGGGCTTCGACGCCGACAAATATTGTACGAGCAGCTTTCTCGATCCGCTTACCGGTCGTGTCGGGTCCAAGTCACCCGACGCGCGCGAAATCTGGCTGCCGCGGCCGGCGAAAGATGTCGAACCTGGGCATTTCGAGAAATGTCCGCACTGCGAGGCCAATGGATCGCAGATCATGGATCACCAGACCAAGGGCGACGAGCCCTTCCAGGAACTGATCAGCGTCCAGTTGCTCGATCAGCCAGCCCGCGTCGAAGCAACTTCGCCGCTCAAGGGCCGCAAGTCGCTGATCTTTTCCGATGGTCGCCAGGCGGCATCGCGACTATCTGGCAAGCTCAAGAACTTCTCGCTTCAGGACAGCATCCGGCCACTGCTGCTGGCGGGCTTGCGTATGCTGGAGGAGCGATTCGGAGAGCCGGTGCCGCTCGGCTACGCCTATCCAGCAATCCTTTTTGCGTGCGCGAAGTTCGACGTTAACTTCCGCTTGCCGGGGGCAGAGCATGAGGAATTCGCGCGCGACCTGCGCAAGCTCCATGGGTTCATCCGCGACGACGGCGACTACACGGAGTTTCGCGATCTCGCGGCGACGCTGAACAAGACCCATGTGAAGTCGGTCCGGGCGCCTCTCGCCCGCGTTCTTGCCAACCGCCACACCGGCCTGTTGCCGTTGGCGCTCGCCGCCCCTGAGGCCGTGCTGACCGACAACCAACTTAAGCGGCTGAAGGCGCTGCCGGTGCCGCCGGCAGGTTCGGGTACCGACGACGAAAAGCGTCGCGCCTTGCTCGACCTATGGCTCAGCCTCTCTTTTTCTGCTGGGTCGGTCCTTGTCGAAGGCACGCCCAGCGAATGGATCGACTCCAAAGATGGGCCGGCGCTCACGCGGAGCAACGGACGATATACGACGGTGCTGGAAAAGCTGCTGACCGTGAAGTGGCACCGTGCCCAGTTCGGTGCGAACGCGAGGCCGGATGCGAGTTGGATAGACTTTCTCGCCACGACCTTCGCCCAGAATCACAATGCGCAGGGCTTCTTCGTCAACGCCGCCAAGGTCCGCCTCAAGCCGGAATGCGCGGTCGACTGGCGGCGCTGCGGCCATTGCACGCTGGCACAACCAGCAAACGCCATCATGGGCGTAACCTGCGTCAAATGTGGTAAGGATACAGATTCCCTGGACCCGAGGCAGGACACGGTCTTTCGCACGCGCAAATATCTCTATCGCAAGCTGGTCGAGCGGCTCGAGGCCGAAGGCCATCAGGGCTATGTGCCTTATCCTTTCGTAGCCGAAGAACACACCGCCCAGCTCAACGACGCCGGTCAGGATCAGGCCTTCTCGCGCGCCGAATGGTATGAATTGCGCTTTCAAGATCTCGACGTACCAGGACCGCGCGGCGAGCGGGCCGGCGCGGTCGATGTGCTCAGTTGCACCACGACGATGGAAGTCGGCATCGATATCGGCAGTCTGACCGCCGTCGCTCTTCGGAACGTTCCGCCCGGCCGAGCCAACTATCAGCAGCGCGCGGGCCGCGCGGGACGGCGCGGCTCTTCGCTGTCGACCGTTCTGACCTTCGCCGGCTCGGACAGCCACGATCAGCGCTTTTTCGCCGACCCGCAGGCTATGGTGGGCGGGCCGGTTCCCGATCCGGTGCTTAACCTCGACAATCGCGAGATTGTTCAGCGCCATGCGTTCGCACTGATCCTTTCGCTGTTTCAGCAGGATCGGGTCGAGACGCCTCCCACCGATGGTGATGCCCAGGCGTCGAACATCTTCGAGTCGCTCGGCAAGCTGGCCGAGTTCCGCGACCCCGATGCCAGAGGCTTCACCTTTGCCGGCCTCACGGCATGGCTCTCGTCCAACGCCAGCCTGATCGATGACGCTTTGCGCGATGTCATTCCGCCCGATGCGATCGAAGGCGATCCGGACGCCTTCTTTACCAGCGTTCCGCAAAAGCTGCTCGTCGCGTTGGAATCTGTCGGTGCCGGCACCGGCGACGTCGCGTTGGCGCCGACCGATCCGGTGGTTGTCGCCGAGGAGGGCCCGGCCTTCGATTTCGGTATCGAAGACTATGGTGGCGATGCCGACCTGTTCGACACGCCCGCAGAAGACACGCCGGCTGAGGAAGCGCATGAAACCGGCGAAATCAATCCCGAGGCGCCGCTCAAACCGCAGAACCTTCTCGACCGGCTGTTCAGCAAGGCGGTTCTACCGCGCTATGCCTTCCCTACCGACGTCGTGTCCTTCACTGTCTTCGATCCGTCGAGCACTGCCTATCGTGCGGAGATTGCCTATTCGCCGCAGGCGGGCCTGACCCAGGCGCTCAGCCAATATGCCCCGGGGCGCGAAGTCTGGGTCGATGGCCGCAAGTTTCGCTCGATGGCCATATACTCCGGTTTTCAAAAAGACCGCATCAACGCCTATCGCGCGCAGCGCCTCTACTACGAGTGCGGACGCTGCGGCTATGCGAAGCTCGAAGAC
Source organism: Sphingomonas sp. GC_Shp_6 (assembly GCF_026540835.1). Lineage (NCBI taxonomy): Bacteria > Pseudomonadati > Pseudomonadota > Alphaproteobacteria > Sphingomonadales > Sphingomonadaceae > Sphingomonas > Sphingomonas sp. GC_Shp_6. The sequence goes on from NZ_JALNUO010000023.1 coordinate 14,975, forward strand.
ATCGATGACGCCCACCATCGCGGCGACACTGAGGATTGCCCGGCGTGCAAGAAGAAGGCGGGCATGGGGCCGGCCGAGCGCTGGATCGTCCCCGTCGGGTTTGCGCACCCGCACGACGAAGCCGTCGAGCTGGCCGGCGATGAAACGCCGCTCCCGACACGCCCGACCCGAGCGAAGCTCAGCGCTCCGCAGTTCGAGCAACAGAATGAACTGGGCAAACTCGATCGCCTCGATGGCAGCGGATTCGCCGCATGGGCGTCAAAGCAGACGCTAATGGTGACCAATCTCGGGGTGCGCAAACCTGGCGCCACTGAGACCGGCTTCCTCTATTGCCCAGCCTGCGGCCGCACCGAACCGACGGGATGGGCGGAGGGGAAGCTCGCCGGCAGCAAGCCGCATCAGCGGCCCTATCCCGACCATGGCAAGCAGCCCGAACTGTGCGACGGTCGCGGTCGCGCGATCGTTCTCGGACATGAGTTCCTGACCGACATCGCCCTGTTCTCGTTCAAGCTCGCGCCCGAACTCCACGTGCCCGCCGGATCGACCGCCGGACGCATTGTGCTGACAACGATAGCCGAAGCCTTGAGCATTGCGGCCGCCGGCCTGCTCGACGTTGATGCCGCCGATATCGGCGGCGGCCATCGCGCCGCGCTCAATGAAGGCGGCGCGCGCGGCAGCGAGGTCGAGGTCTTTCTCTATGACACCGCGCCGGGCGGTGCCGGGTTTGTTCGTGCAGCTGCGCGCGATCCCGGCGAACTGCTCAGGCTCGCGCTCGAATTGCTGGAGGGGTGCACATGCTCCTCCTCCTGCTATGCCTGCCTCAGGTCGCACAAGAACCGCTGGGATCATGCCGATCTCGACCGTCATCTCGGTGCGACCTTCTTGAGGCACATTCTTTATGGCGAGCGGCCGTGGGTACCGGACGTCGTCGAGGACCGGCTCCTCGACCTGCTCGCTACCGACCTTAAGGACAAAGGCGAGACAGTCGAGCGCCTGCAGGCCGGGGAACTGCGCCTGCCCGATTTCGGCGGACGGACTCTTGTCATCAGCCATCCCCTCATCCGCGAGCAGCCGGGTTCGCAACGTGCTCACGCGCGCGGCCGCAACGCTTCCGACCGCTATCTTGATCAACTGCTGGTCGACCGCGCCTTGCCCGCCGCGATCCTGCAGGCGCTCGATGCCTCGTCAGGATCGGTTAGCGACGAGCCACCTTTCGCCTGGGCCGATGCTGGCGTTCCGGTCTACCGCTCGCTGTCCGCCCTCGCCGGGTCTGGCGACGATCTGCCCGCAACGCAGGAACATGCCGATGTCCCTGATGCGCCGGAGGGCAGCTTCATCGTGAGGCTCGATGTCGAGACGATGGAGAATGCTAAATTAGGCGACGCGCGCCCCTTTGCGCGCTGCACCTGGCATGTATTCTCCCGGGCAAACGCGCCAACCAAGCTGCCGATGCTGATCCGGCGCACCGACGACAAATCATTCCAAGCGTCGTCGAGCGAGGTCACGTTCGGGATTGTCGGTTCGAGCATGAAGGACAGCGGCATGGAGCGCTACCGCGTCGTCTATGGCTCGCTGCGCCCGACCGCGCGGGCCGAACAGGTCAATGCCGATGTCATCGAGTTTCTCGGCACCTTCCATAAAGTGCTGGGAGCCTGAACCATGGCCATCATGATCCCCGATGTCGCACCCGACCAGATCATCCACGGCTCCGAGCGCGACGTCTATATCGCGCTGCGCGACCAACTGCCCGACGCCTACCGGGTGGTGCATTCGCTACCTTGGCTGCGCCCCAATCGCGATGATGCCGACGCCCCCTTGCGCGAAGGGGAGGCAGATTTCGTCATCTTCCATCCCGACTATGGGCTGCTCGTGCTGGAGGTAAAGGGCGGCGAGGAGATGTTCGCGCGCGGCCATCAATGGTTCCGCAGGCTGCCCAAGCGCGACAAGCCGATCACCAATCCGTTCGAACAGGCGCGCCGCAACATGCACGCGCTGACCGACGCGATCGAGGAGCGCACCGGCGGCAGGCTCAAGTCGAATAAATATGTCTACGGCTACGCTGTCGTCTTCCCGCACGGGCGCGCGAGCGGCGGGCTACCGCTCGATGTCGCTGACCAGATTCTGATCGATGTCGACCGCATGCCTGAACTGGAGCGGATGGTAGAAAAGGCGTTCAACGCCTTCCCACAGAAGGTCGGTAAACTCCAACGCAGCGAATTCATTGAAATGCTCGATGTGCTGCTGCCGCGCTTCCAGATCATGCGGCCGCTTTCGCCGCAGATCGCGGCCGGTCGCGAAAAGTTGCTCGAACTGACTGACAACCAGGCCCTCGCGTTCCGCGGCCTGTTCGCCAACCCGCAACTGCTCATTGAAGGCGTTGCCGGTTCGGGAAAGACCCTGCTCGCGGTCGAACGTGCGTTGGCCTTCGCGCGCCAAGGCATTCGATGCCTTTTTGTTTGCTACAATAAGGAATTGGCGCAGTGGATTCGCGAGCAGCTTGCCGCCGATCCTGATCGCGCGGAAGTGGCCAAGCTGGTCGATGTCTACCATTTCCACGCACTGGCGGCCGAACTCGCAGGCGAGGCCGGGCTGCCGTTCGAAATTCCGTCGTCGCCGGCCGAGCAAAGGCAATTCTGGGACGAGGAAGCCGCAACCACATTAGAAGCGGCCAGCGCCAGCCTCTTCGCTATGGAAGAGCCATGCTACGGCGCGCTCGTCGTGGACGAGGCGCAGGATTTTGCGGAACTGTGGTGGTACGCCCTGTTCCCGCTGGTCCAGAACGGCGACAAGGGCCTGATTTTCGTCTTCATGGACTTGGCGCAGAGCCTGCGCGAGCAAGCGAGCCCACCACCATTCGATTTTCCAGCGCGCTACGCGCTCAACATCAATTGCCGCAACACCAAGCGCATTGCCCGGATGAGCGCCCAACTTGTGGCGCTGGAAACGCTGTCGCCAGCCGGTGCGCCGATCGGGGTCGACGTGCGGATGCTGCGCGCGGCGGTGCCGGCCCAACAGGCCGGCCTTGTCGCGAGCGAACTGCGCCGCCTGCTCGAAACGGAGAAGCTGTTACCCAAACAGATCGTACTGATCGGCCCTGCCGCCAAGGATCGCGGGAGCCTCAAGGGCCTGAGCGAGGTCGCAGGCACTCGCATCGTCACCTCGGCCGCCGACTGGCGCACCGGCAAAGGCGTGCTGTGCTCGACCGCCCGATCGTTCAAAGGGCTCGAGGCCGATGTCGTCATTGTCTACGATCTCGCCGCGTTGAGCCCAGGTTTCAGGCCGGCCGATCTATATGTCGCGTGCAGCCGCGCACGGCATGTGCTGATCCTCATCACCCATGACGAGCGCATCCGCAGCGTGCTCGAGCAGGCCGATGTGGCGAGTCGCACCGATGCTTGAAGCGCTTACGCCAGAAAGCCTGCGCAGTCGGCTGGGGTTTGCCGCCCATGCCGATGGCGGACCGGCGATTGGTTCGGTAGCTGATGCAGGCCGAGGCTGCGTGCGCGCGTGGCAATCGCCGGCACGTGCCCGAGTGACAGCCTATCTGCATCGTCAATTCCTCGCAGCCGGCTTTGCCGAAGACCTGGTTCGCGCCCGTGTTGGCGACGTCCTCGATGCGTTAATTGAAGTCGGTGACCTGACCCCGGTTCGTCTGAGCGGCAAGGCAAGTCTCGTTCTGTCGCGCCCGCAATGGGTTAGCATCGCTCCAGACGACTATGCTTTTCTCGGGCATGACGATGCGGAGACGCCGACGCCGACGCTGCGTTCGACACATGGCTATGTACGGCGCGGGGCGGCGCCCGCCGAGCATGCGGCCTCGATCGACTTAGCCGCCTTTATCGGCCCGCCTGGCTATCGGCGCCATCTTGTGCGGCGGACCGGCGGCACGGGCGATGGCGCGCTTGCCGAGTTCTGGGCGACCTTGACCGCGTCGCTGCGCCATGACGGACAACCCCTCGATGCGGGCCAATTGCGTGCAGTGGTCGATCCACCGGGGACACATGAAGGGCGGTTCGGACGTTACAACCAGCCTGCCGTGTCTGGCAGATGGAAGACGGCGGCGCCCGATGGGACATGGTGTGCGGTGCGGCCGGGACGTAGCGCGAATGAATGGCATCCGATCCTTATTCTGGTCACAGGGACGGAAGTTCAGTCGCTCGATCTGTTCGATTGGGACGAGTGGAACTGGGCGCTACTGGCGCGTGGCCGTGCGATTGGCGCGCCCGAGCGCGCAACTTGGGAGGCAGGGACTCTGTCTTTTGAACATCCAATACCGGCGCAATTCCAACGGGCGCTTCGCCTGCTGGGCGCGCCGGGGGCCTGGGCGTGGACGTGGGATGTGACCGAGAGCGCAAACGCTGCCCTGTCGCAGTGGCGAGATACAACACTCTGACGCCTATTCGAGCGTCATCACCATGAACTTATACTCGTCGTAGCGCGCTTCCTCGAGCGCATCGGACACACCATCGAGGCGCGACAGGCGGACATCGCGCGCAAGGATCGCCATGTCTCGGGCATTGCGGATGGCGCGGTATCGACTACGGGCGAAACCCTGTTCGCTCGTTTCCATTCCCTGCGCGGTGGCGTCGTCGAGCACTGCCTGTCGTGCCGCGATCGCATCCTCGGCCTCGCTGGCGATGAGGTAGCGCCGGCTCGCGATGCGTTGCTTGAGGTCCGGGCATTCGGCGAGCGAATGCTGATGGCGTCTGGCGAATTCCTGTAACAGCATCGCCCCACCGGCACCCTGCGCGGCTTTGATGTCTGCAGGCAAGGGTATGCGCTGGCCGGTCGAAAGGACGATCTTTTCGCCCCGCGCCGCGACGTCCCACGGCGTGAAGAGGGCATCGGCAGTCGCCTGGTCAGCGAGCGTCCAGACGCCACGCTCATGGCGCGCAGCCAGCACATCCAACCGCGAGGTGAAAAGGCTGTTCAGCCAGCGACGATCGGCCCGCAGATCCTCTTCCATCACTTGGATCGCGTCCCAGAAGGGTTTCTGCTCCTGCCGTGTTCGCGACTCCTGGAGGAGCGCGACGATCTGGCTCCGGTCGAGTTCCGCGAAATGACGATCGCCCGGCACCCAGCCTAGGATTGCTACCAAGTAGCTCCCGCGACCCGCTTCGGTAGCCAGCGCGTGGCCTTCGGGGAGCCGGATCTTCAGGCATGACGGCGCGGCCTTGCCGATCTTGGTCCATTCGCTGACCAGCGCGTCGTGGAGCGGATCGCCATGGTCGAGGAAATTGAGCGGGGTCGCCGAATTCTCGTCGAGATAAACTGTCGGGATCGGCGGCGACTCCAGCGAACGCCGGCTATCAAGATAGGCGTAGCGCTGGCCATCGCGCGGATCGAGGCCCGGCAGCGGGAAGCGTGGCTCCGCCGGACCCGTCGCATAGGGCGAGCGATAATAATGCAGCATACGGAAGGTGCGTGCGGGCTCGTCGGAATCCTTGCCTTTCCAGATCCGCAGCCCGTTCGCGCGGCCGATCAGGCGCATCCATCCGCGCAAGCCCGTCTCGATCCGAACGATCGCGCGGCGCGCCGTCGACTGTTCCAGCAACGGACCGAGCGCACCGGTGCGGTCGAATTGTTCAGCGAGGGTTCGCGCGCGCGCCGTTGTCCAAGGCAGTGCGCCCGACAGCGGCGTGACCAGTGCATCGCCATTGTCGTTGGCGATATCGCGCGCTTCCTGAGACAGCGCCTGCCAATTGACGGTGTGCGGCGTGAGCGCGGCATCGACGATATGCTGGCCGACGACGTTGATCTCGTCGCCGTCGAGCCGAATGCTACGCTTGAAGATGGCGAAGTCGTCGAGCACGGACACTACCCGCTCGTCGACCTGTCCGCGCTGATAGATTGCGTAGATATCGATCGTGCGTTCGCCAGGCTGGTCGGTGAGCGCCGCGCTACCGAGCCGATCTAACCGGCCGATCCACTGTTCGACAGCCACTGGCGACCAAGGCATGCTGAAGAAGATCAGTTTGCGCGCATGCTGGAGGTTAAGGCCAACTTGCGCGACATCGGCGGCGATGAGCAATTGGTCGTCGCCATCAACAAATCCGCCGATACCATCGTCATACTCTTCGAACAGGTCGACCAGATCGGCGGTGGCGGAGGCATCGCGATTGCGGTTGACCGCGAGCGACAGCGGCCGGCGCTTGCCCTGCGGGCCGATGGCCGGCAGGAATTGCGGAATCATCCTCTCAAGATAGTCGACCGTCGGATTATCTTCCGCGACGATGAGCACGGCCTCGTCCGGATTATCGTTCCAGATATCGACCAGCAGATCGATCGTCGCTTCGACGCGGCTGTCGCCATTGGCGGCTTCGAGATGCTTGACCGCCGCCGCAAGGAAACCTTGCGGGTCGCGCTGATCGCGTCCGCGCAGAATGTTGATGCGCTCGCTCAGCGCACGCGGCGAGCGCAACGCCACTTGGCCGAGGCGAGCAAGGTCGGTCGACGCAGCGCTGCGACCCGCATGGCCGATGAACTGCCACACCTGCTCCTGCCGCGCGACTTCGTCGGCGGTCGGCTCGATCGCAATGCGGTGGAGCGCGCGCTGCGGCAGTAGATCGGGATAGTCGCGCCGATTGGCGTGAGTGACGCGGCGCAAGATGCTGTGTGCCATCGCGGCGGCGGACGCCTGCCCACGTTCGGGCGGCGGCAACAGCCCAGCAGCGCCCCAGTCAGCGGACGCTCCCTCCCTAAGCAATTCAGCGGCTCCGGCCTCACGCTCGCGAAGTGTCGTCTCGGGTGTCCCCGAGGTCCGCGCAGCCATCGCCATCCGTTCAGGCTCGAGAATCGTGAGCAATTGCCGGAAGGCCTCGACATCCTCCAGCTTCGGCGTCGCCGACAGCAACAGCAATTGGCGGAAGTCGCCAGCGACATCGGCGATGCGCTGTCGGGCATTGGCCTGGAGCCGGTGCAACTCATCAACCACCAGCAGATCGTAGATACTGGAATCGATCTCGGTGACCGAGCCCAACTGGTCATAATAAGCGAGCCGGACATGCGCGCCTTCCTCTTCTTCTTCGGGCGCGCGGCCGAGGGGGGTGAAATGCCCGCGCGTCTGACACTCGATCAGCCATTGCGGAGCGATATTGTCGGGCACGAGGATCAGCGCGCGGTGCCGCGGATTCTGCAGCCGGAGCGCATTGAGGATCATCAGCGTCTGGACGGTTTTGCCCAGACCCACTTCATCGGCGATCAGGTGTCGGATGCGGCTGTCCGAGAGGATCCGCTGCACATTGGCCAATTGGTGGGGATAGGGGGCCGCGGCAACGCCGGTGGCGCCGCCAAGCCCCGCCACCTCGCGCTCGGTCCGGCGGCGAACCGCCTGCACTCCCAGACAAGTGTCGAGATAGGGATCGCTCATCCGCTCCCCCACGTCGCGCCGGCGCGAAGGGCCGCGTAGCGGATGGCTCGGGCTGAGAAACCATCGGCGAGCAATCGCTCGGTTGCAGCCTTCCATGACAGCCGCGCCGCAACTGCCGGCCTGGCGAACAGCCAATAGGCCGACTCGACAAGGTCGCGGTTCCAGTTGCGGGCGTGATGTGCTGGCCGATTCTTCACGATCCAGTCGTGGAGCAGATCAACCACGTCGTCTGGGAGCATGGATTCAAAATCTGCGAGGCTGAGCATGTCGCCCGCATCTAGCGGGCGCAGCAGATCGACCAGCCCAATCAGCGCCGCCTCACTCGCCGCCGCGCGCAGCGCACGATCCCAATTCTCGCTGACTTCGCCCACATCGATGTCGTCATCAGGATTGAACGGGCAGTCGTCGCCGACAGACTCGATGTCCTCGCACAGCAAGGCGTAGCCGTCGTTGAACAGTTCATCGAGCGCGATCGCGAGATCCTCGTCGATCGGCTCGCGGCTTGTCTCCAGGCTGATCGGCAAGGCGCGCGCTTCGATCTGGCGCGCCAGGATTCGGTCGAGCAAGGCCCGCTGCGCGCGCGACAGGCCCACATCGCAATAGCCGATCGAAAGGCGCGCGCAGGCGCTCAGGAATGCGCTGACGAAGGTCCGCCCACGCCGCTCGGCCAGAGCCGCTTCCTGCTCCGCCCATGGGTCGCCGCACAATTGCTCGACCATCCAGCCTTCGAGCTGGCGCACGATTTGGCCGCGGCGAAACTGCGTCACCGGATGGTCGACGCCCGCGGCGGCCCAGCCGATCAGAGCATCAACGACACTACGTCCATCGGCTGCCTTGTCACAGGCACCCTCGAACTGGCGCAGTAGACGCTCGGGTTTGCGTGCGACCGGTGCCTCGCCTCCGCGCCATATCCGCGGTCCGACGCAAAATCCGCCGGTCTGCAGCGGCCGATCATGGCCGGCACGCAGCAGGCGGATATCTTCGCCCGTTGTCGTGCCGTCGGTGGCGGCCAGCGCGAGTGGGCGGTCCGGGCTAGCGGCATAGACCGCAAGGTTTCCAGTCTCGTCACTGGCAGTAAGATGTCCGTCAGCCTGCCTGATCCAGGCAAAGGGTGCGGTAACCTGTTCGAACGCGAACGAGGCTTCGAGCAGCCCGGTGACCGCGACCCGGAGTTCGGCCCGCCGCGCGCTAAGCAGGCGTTCCACGGTGTCGCTGTCGATCAGATGGTCCCAGATGGCATGGTCGCCCGCGAGCCGGCATGGCGTATCAGGTAGGATGTCGCGCACCCGCCCGACCTCGCGCCCATCGCAGTGGAGGGTCATTTCAAGCTCGGCTTCCTGCACGATTGCGGCGCTATCGAAGCGCAAAGTGATTTGCCGATCGGCGAGATCAACAGTCGCACCGCTACCGGCATCGATATCGACGGTGAGGAGGGCAATGTCATCTTGCGCGGCTATGACCTCGAACGCCTGTTCCTCGCCGGCGCCGTAGCGCAGGCGGTAGACGCCAAGCTCGGACGCGGTGAAGCCGGCGAGCAGGCTTCCTGTCCCGGACAAAGCTGATTGCTTGCCATCAGGGGTGGTCAGGCGGATGTCGCAAGTGCCATCCGGTCTGCTCAATCCGAACGCGATGAAGCTGCCGGCATAAAAGCGGCGGATCGGGCGGTGCTGCTCGCTCTCGGCATCGCCAAGCCAGGCAAAGCGGCTGGTTTGCCGCACCGCGAAGCCGAGAGCGGTTAGCCACGTCTGGTTCGCCGGATCAGCTGCGTCGAGCCGATAGGCCCTGAGCCCTGCGACGCTGCCAAGGTGGTCGGCATTGCCGGGCGCAGCCGGTCCGGCGCCGACCAGCACGATGCAGTGTCCGCTGTCGGCAATCCCACCCGAACTGCGTTGCAGCGCGTCACCGTCGTCGGCAAAGTCGGAAAATAGCAAGGGCGCGTGCGTCGCGACCCGCAGGCTGCCAAGGAAAACCTTGGCGTCCTGGGCGATCGGCAGTGCTGCGATGTCGTGCAGCAGCGGCACATCCGGCGCCGGTAGGGCATCGACCTGCAGCGGCAGTGGATAATCGCTGAAGAGGTTGCGTCCCGGAACCGGGCGGCTGTCGCCCCAGAGAGAGGCGCGCCAACGCAGGGCGTCGAGCGCGCTTCGCGCGGAGTCGCGCGCGGCCTGCTCCATTTGCGGGATCTTGAGCGCAAGCCCGAGCCGCTGTTCGACCAGGCGCAGGATCAATGGCGCGAAGCGTGGTTCGATCTCGGCGCGCCGGCGCGCGCGCTGCTTGGGCTGGGCTTCAAGTGCCTTCTGTCGTTTACGCGCCTCGCGCAGCGCCGCCTTGGCGGTTTCGTCGCGCGCGAGATCGGCCGCGATGCGCTGAAGCGCGGAACTGGCGATGCCATGCTCACCGCTAGGCTGGAGAAATTGCCGAATGACCGCCGCGGCTGTATAGTGGTCTTCAAGCCATCCGATCAGTCGCACACCCCCCGCCAATTGCGCGCGGTTGCGGATCGGCGCGAGTAGGGCGGCATCGCTCGCGCTGAGATCGAGATGTCCGCGGACGTCGCGCAAGGCCCGCGCCAGCGGCCGATGCAGTTCGATCGGGAGGATCGCATGAAGTACCGGCCAGGCAATATGGCAGAAGGCAAGGTTCCACGGGCTGTCAGGCGGCTGAGCCAAGCCCAACTTGCTTACCCATCGCCGGAACAAGGTCGATAGGGCCGCGCGATCCCCATGCGAGACCACTTGCAGTTGTTGGGCAAAGATCGGCCAGAAGTCAGTACCTGTGCCGCGATAGACATAGCCAATTTCGGTTGCGGCGACGAGGAGGGGCAGCGGACGCGTATCCCACCACCCCGCCTCGATGCGGTGGCGTGCGAGCGACGCCCGCACAGATTCCATGAGCGATGAAAGCTCCGGGTAACCGAGCTCATGTTCGAGAAGATAGTAAGGTGTGTCAGAGCGCGCAGCGCGTAATTCACGGAAATGCACGGTCAGCGATGCGTGCAGCCGCTCGATTACAACGTCGCTATCGATTGCCCCCCCCATTTCTCATCCGATTGAACATGTTGCCCCAACGCATGTTGCCCCGCCAATTTGCCGATGAAAACTAAAACTTTCGAAAATTTGTCTGGCAGTGCGTTCAGATGGGACTGGCCTGGGTCTCGCGATACCGGCGGCTAGGCCAGGAGCGCAAAGGTCGATCCTGTGCTTTGATGCCGCGCTGACTGGGGGGCGAGCAACTCGCTAGGGTGGTTCAAATGCCTCCCTATCGCCGCTTTTTTTGGTCACTGCAGCCCGACTTATTGGCCATAATCTCCAGGTTGATCCCGCGGCACACGGCCTCTTTCGATTGGCGTTCTGGCCGAGATCGGCTTCGCCTCGAACGCTTGTACGCGCAACGGCTATGTTGGGGTTTTCTTCCCCTGGCGCAAAGCGCCATTCCTCGCGCAACAAGAAAATCCCGTCTCCGCCGTCCTTCGCTGGCGCTGCGGGGCTTCGCCTGCGCGCGCGTTCGTCCCGGCCTGATCGACGCCATCGAGGCCGCGATGGTCGCGGGTTCGATTATCTGGAGACGCAAAATGGCAAGCATCGGCACATTCATCAAGAACGCTGACGGCTCTTACATCGGCGAGATCGTCACGCTCTCGGTCCAAGCCAAGAACGTCCGAATCACGCCCGACGAAAACCAGACCGGCGAAAACGCAGCCACTCATGTGGTCACGGTGGGGCGCGCCGAAATCGGCGCCGGCTGGGTCGAAACGTCGAATGAGGGCCGTCGCTATCTCAGCTTGGAGTTCGACGATCCGAGCTTCATCGCTCCGATCTACGCCAATCTGTTCGAGGACGCAGATGGGAAAACCCACTCGCTGATCTGGTCGCGCTCTAACCGGCGTAACGCTGACTAATACGAAAGGCCGCGCCTGCAGGGCGCGGCCTATCACCGCCGCGTCGATAGGCGACGCGAAGGTTCCAGTATTCCCCAACCATGCAGATACCGCATCCAGCGGCTGCCCAACCTCGGCCGAACGATCACGGTTCTCGATTGATGATCGGGAACTTGGCAAATTGGTCACATCATCCCTGGCAGAAGGAGAATGAGGCTGGAATGCACCATTGTTGACGTTATAGATATCGGAACAGAAAGAGATCGGAACACCATGATGGCTACTGCCCCGGCGCTGGAATTCAAGAACGAGAGCGATCTCGTATTCACTGACATCTCGAGCGAGGCCTGGCGTGAGTACCAGTTCGACTCCGGCGCGACCGTGCGGATCGAAAACCCCGCTAGGCTCAACGTCAGTGAGAGCGGCGGACACCGAATTTTCGATGGTCAGGGTCTTTCGCATTACGTCCCTAAGGGCTGGATCCATCTTGTGTGGGAGCCAAAGCCTGGCGAGCCAAATTTCGTCCGCTAAGCGCAGACGCGCCTGACCAAGCAAGGGGGGCGCCCGTGATCATCTTTCTCTCTTCGTCGTCACGACCGCGCTACGCGGATGATATCATCCGGATGCTGGCCTTGCCGCATGGTGGCCAGATGCAGTTCCGCTATAGCGCCAACTGGCTTGCGGACGACGTTCGCAGCCGTGTGCCTGGTGCACAACTCGCCGATGAATCCGCGCTGATCTGCTTTGTCGCCGACGGTACGGCTGCAAATCCATACGAACTCGTGCCGGTACGGTTTGCTCGGATTATCCGCGCTGAACAGGTCGGAACGTCTTACATTCTAACGCTGGCAGCCGATGCGTTTGCGGCGAACCTGTCCGACGCCGCCTTGCGCGCCGCGATGACCACAACCGATCGCATCCGGCTTCCCAACTCTGCCCCAGCGGCGGACGAACTCTATGGGTTCAGCGCAGATTTCGACCCGAGGCCGCACAAACGCCGTTCCTTCGACGCATTCGAAACGACAGCACGGACGTTGAGCGATCACGCCTCCTTTGCTACCGAGCAGACCGCCTTCTTTTCAGTTCGTAACGTCAGCGAGATAAGTGGTCGAAGCTGGTTCGGAACGTGGGCAGCCCCGAGCCGCATCGACCAAGGCGCATTCGTGCTCCGGACCGGTAAAAGATACGAGTGCCAGGTCTACTGCCTAAGGTTGTTTGAAAATCAGCCTGATCCTCACGGCGCTAAGCCTCCGCCTAAGGAACTCGCGCTTGTCGCCGAGGCAAACGATGACTCGCTTCAATTTGCGTCAGCGAAAAGCAGCGTGATCGATTCTCGCTACGACGTGAAGCGTTACGTATTTGCCGCGGAGCCGGAGGTCTTGCGTCGTGTCAGCGGTCTCCGGCTATTCCTGTTTGCAGAAGACGATGCCGATGGGCAGGTGCGTCAGGACATTTCGCTGCAAATGGTATTTGGCGGCTCACTGGTCATGGCTGCCCTCCGCGCTCTCTTCATTGGAGCAGCAGCAGCCGGTCCCGGCATGATCGCCGCTAATGCATCGGGCAAGCTGACTTCGGGCACGGCAATCGTAATGATCGCGCTTGGCAGCCTGGCTGGCATCGCCGCCATCTTCCCGTCGTTTCGAAAGCCGTAGTCACCTCGCCGTAACGACTTTTTTTAGCCGCCGCCGCACAATGCGCGCTCAGGCTGGTCTAAGTAGGAATGCCACCAGCGGCCATGTGCCGTAATTTAAGGAGGACATTATGAAGATCGATATCAACGCCGACGATCGCCTGCTCACCGAAGTCGAACGCCAGGAAAAGTACCTCGCCAAGCTGCCGGACGATTTCCCATTTCCGCTTTTCAACGCAGCACAAGCGCTCGAGTCCCAACGTCGCAGCGGTTACCGCAACACCGCCGCGGCCGCCCGCGAGATCGTTGATAACGCGATCGAGGCTAAGGCGACCCGGATCGACATTTGCTTCGAGCGGCCCAAGCAGTTGAAGGCGCACCAACGTTCGGAATCGATCCACGCGATGGCATTCATTGACAACGGGTCGGGAATGCTCCCCAAGATGGCGCGATACGCCCTTTCCTGGGGATCCGGCACGCATTTCGACGATCCCGCCTTCATCGGCAAATTCGGGTTCGGTCTGCCTAACGCATCGATCAATCAGACCAAGCTTGTCGAGGTTTATACCAAGACCGCCGAAGCGCCGACGATCACCAAGGCTACCCTCGACGTACGCCGCGTTCGTCAGCATGGGCTGCATACGATCGAAGCCCCCGTCGATGCGACGCTGCCAGCATTCGTTCAGAGCTACCTCGATAAGGCTGGGCTCGCGTTCGACCATGGCACTGTCGTTGTCTGGGTCGAGCCCGATCGCCTTAGCTACCGCACGCCGGCGTTAATGAAGGAGCATCTGCTCGACGATTTCGGCGTCACCTATCGCTACCTGCTCGAAAAGGTCGACCTGTTCATCGATAAGACGAAGATCGCTGCTGTCGATCCGATCTTCCTGACCCCCCACGGCCGTTATTATCTCGACGAGGCGAAGGGTGGATCTAAAATGAGCGCGGACTACAATATCGCGGTCAAATATGCGCGTGATCCCGAAACCGGCATACCTAGCTTGTCGAAGGTCGCCGACCTATCGGAACTCGATCGCAGCGATCCCGATCTTGAAGCTGCCGGCGCGATATATGTCCGCGTGGCACGCTTTCCTTACGGATTTGCCGAGGCAGCCGCAAACGGACAGAAGGCGACGAGCGACGCCAACCGCCGTTTTGAAATCCGCAAGACGCGGCGCGGGATGTCCTTTGTTCGCGCCGGCCGCGAGATCGAGACGGTCGATGTCTTTCCCAAGTCGGTGAAGGATCAGTCCAAAGGACTTGGGGATTGGCCTTTGCTCCAGTCCTACGCTTATCACTGGGGCGTCGAAGTTCGCTTCGATCCCGATCTCGACGAAGTCTTCGGCATTACCAACGATAAGCAGACCGTCCGACCGATGGAGGACCTCTGGAGACTGTTCGCCTCTGAGAACATCGATGACCAATTAGGCCGAGAACAGACCTTCCAGCGCAAGATGCGCAAGGAGGAACGTGCCAAGCAGGAGAGCGCCAAGGCCGAAAAGAGTGTCCAGCCATCCGCAGCGGAAATTGCCGCAGCTGCTGCTGACGTCATGGCTGGTCAGAAGCCGCGCGTGGCCGAGCGGCTCAAGGCAATGGTACGCGAAGACCTTGAGGAAAGCGTCACCCAGCGTTCGAAGGTCGACAAAAGCTCCATCGATGCCGCCCGGAAGGCCCTGGAGGATGAAGCAAAGCGTCGGCCCTATGTGATCGACTTCTATGACGAGCCGCGCGGACCCTTTTATAAGCCAAACTGGCTAAACGGATCTCAGGTCGGCGTGCTCATCAACCGGCGGCATCCCTTCTTCCAGACGCTGTATAGCCCACTACTCAGCATGCCGCATGGCGGACAGGCAAAGCAGGCGCTCGATATCTTGCTAATCGCCCTGGCACGCGCGGAATTGGCTGTGGAGAATGAGGAAACCGCGAACTGGTATGTAACCCAGCGTGAACGAGCGTGGAGCAACTTCCTGACCGACGCCTATACCTCGCTCCAGCAGAAAATGGCTCCGGTCGATGAGGAATCGGCCGAGGCCACTGATGCGACCGGCGACATTGCAGAGGAAGCCGAACTGCAGGCAGCAGAATAGATCGACACAGGGGCGATAGCCCCTGTGTCACCATCTGGCCAAGCACACGGTGTCTTGGTAAGGTGGCGTAACAAGTAAAGCGTACCAGCTCGAAACCAGTGTAGGTGCGGCCATGAGCCGTCATGTCCCCCGGACGCTGCAACGGCCTTCAAGCTGAATTTTTTGAAGGCCCAAGCAGCGAACAGGAGGACTCCGTCATGAGCGGCGTTACACTCAATATTCTTATTGAATCCGCGCTTTTGCAGCGCCCCTATCATCAGCAGCGTCTCGGACTCCAAGCGGCGCGCTATTGCCGGGCGATCACTAACCGGTTCTGCGCCGACTTTCCCGAAGATCGTCATGAAGAGGTGCTGGGTCAGGCCTTTGCCGAATTGATGTCGTGCGGGCCAGATGCGCTGGCGGTCCGGTCCGGTTTGTCCATCTTTCGGCGCGCGGTCTTTGCCGCGATCCGCATCGTTCGAGCCGATTATGCACTTCCGGGTCGTCGGACGCGGCAGATGCCGGCTGATCCGCCGGTACCAAAAGTCGCAGCCGAGGACATTGGCCGTATCGTCGACCGTCAGGTTGTCGAGCGCTGCACCGTTGGCGAGCAGGGCGATCGGCATCTGGATCTCGACCTGCTTGAGAGTCACGCCGCAGCTGATGGGATCAAACAATGCGAGGACCGTGTGGACGTGGAATGGGCATTGCGCCGGGCGCCGCCCTCCGTCGCCAGGGCGCTCCGCCTCATTTACTTGGATGATGCCCCCGTTTCAATTGCCGCCGACACCGTCGGCCTGTCGCGGTTCGCGCTGCACAGACAGATGACCATCTTCAACGCGCTATGGCGATCGGCAGCCTGATCCATGACCAATTCGCAATCGATGCGCGGTGCCGGTATCAGTTCCGTTCTTGCTGCCCAACGTGCTTATGCCCAGGTTCGGCGTGAGCGTTCGAAGTACGGCCTGATGGTGCCCGAGGCTTTTGTCAGAGGCATTCGCGATCTAGGTTATCGCAGCAACGGCGACGCCATCGCCGAACTGATCGATAATTCGCTCCAAGCCTTCGCTGATCGGGTCGACATCGTCTTCGGCTATGACGGGACTACGTCGAGCAAGAAGCCTGTTCAGCTTGCCGTGATTGACAATGGGCATGGCATGGAGCCAGACATGATCCGCATGGCGGTCATGTGGGGCGGAACGCACCGGGAGGATGATCGCACGGGCCTAGGTCGTTATGGTTATGGGTTGCCTTGCGCATCCGTCAGCCTCGGCCGACGCTTCACTGTCTACTCGGCAGTCACCCAAGGCGATCTTCATGTCGTGACCCTGGACCTCGATCATCTTGCGGCAGGCGAGTATACCGATCCGAGCGGCGAGATTGTTGTGCCAGAGCCTGGCATCGCCGAGTTACCAGCCTTCGTCGCCGACCATATCGCCGTTGCCTATCCGCGTGGATGGCGGGGGGGCACCGTGATCTTGATTGACAAGCTTGATCGGCTGGAATGGGCCACGACTCAAGGCCTACGTGAGAATCTGCGTCGGCAATTCGGCGTGACTTATCACAAACTGCGCGGCGAAGCGGCGTTGTACGTCGACAATGAATATGTCGATCCGATCGACCCCCTGTTTCTCACGCCGGACTTTCATCTTCACGACCTCGACAGGGACCGGGCCAATGCCCTCGAACCGATCCGCGTTGAGGTCCGTGATCCGGATACGAAGGTCTATCGAGGCGCAATGACGCTGCGTTATGCTTGGCTTCCCCCCAGCTTCGGGTCGGTTGACAAGGAACGCGACGCGGTCGGCCTCAACGCAAATCAGCGCTTCGCTATCCTCAAAGATTACCACGGGATCATCTTCAGCCGTAATGGCCGCCTGATCGACGTCCAGACCCGAACCCCTTGGACCAGCTTCATCAACAACGACCGCTATATCAAGGTTGAGATCGAGTTCTCGGCGACGCTCGACGAGGCTTTTGGCGTCACGACATCGAAGCAACAGGTAACCGTTTCGACCTTCATTTGGGATTTGTTGCGCGAGGCGGGTGTCCCGAAGGCCGTCGAGCAACTGCGGGGCAAGGTCAAGGATGCCAAACTCGCGAGGCGGCTAACTGCGTTCAGCCCCAGGCCGGGCGAGCGACTGCTATCCGAACGCGCCATGGGCGGCGTCATCGGGCTAGGTGGAATGCAAGAGCGCGAGCAGCAGTATGATCTTGGCCTACGGGTGTCGCCGTATCGCCTTCAATTCGAAACCAGGCCCGGCCAACCGTTCTTTCGCGTGGATCGTCATGCCGGTGCACGGTCGCTCCACATAAACACCGCGCATCGCTTTTATGAGGATCTCTATCAATCCCCGTCCACGACTGCGGAGTTTCGATCGGCGTTAGAAATTCTCCTGTTCTGCTACGGCGACGTGTTGCTGGACGCGGTTGAAGGGGCGCGGGGCGATCTATTTAGTCAAGTGAATCTCTGGTCCAGACGCCTCGAACAGGCGCTCGGCATGATGGCTTCTCACCTCGTCGCAAGCGACGATGAAGATGTCGGCGCAACTCAATGTGAGTAGCCCCTAGATTTCTGGACGCCTCGGGTCCTAATTTTGAGGACAGGAGGCGACGATGGGGAAACCCAATTTCAGCGATGAGTTCAAGCGTGACGCGGTGGTGCAGATCACGGAGCGGGGTTACCCGGTAGCGGAGGTTTCGCAGCGCCTCGGCGTCAGCCCACATTCGCTGTATGCGTGGAAGAAGCAGTTCGCGAAGGTGGTGTCGGGCGATGCCAATAAGGACGCCGAGATCCGCCAGTTGAAGCGCGAGTTGGCTCGGGTGACCGAGGAGCGCGACATCTTAAAAAAAGCCACCGCGTATTTCGCCAGGGATGCCAAGTGAGATACGCGTTTGTTGCCGAGCATCAGAACCAGTTTGGCGTCCGCGCGATGTGCCGGTGCCTGGCGATCCAGCCCAGCGGTTTTTACGCCTGGCGCAAAGCGCCGCTGAGCCGGCGAGCACAAGAAGATGCTCGGCAGATTGCATTGATCCGGCAGGCCTGGAGCGACAGCGGCAAGGTCTATGGGTATCGAAAGTTGCACGACGATCTGCTCGATCAGGGCGAGACCTGTTGTCCTAATCGCGTTGCCCGCCTGACCAACCTGGCAGGCATCAAGGCGCAGATCGGCTACAAGCGGCGTCCAGGCAGTTCAGGAGGAAGGCCTTCGGCCGTTGCTGCCAACACGTTGGATCGGCAGTTCGACGTGCCGCAGGCTGATCGCGCCTGGGTGACGGACATCACGTATATCCGCACGATGGAAGGTTTCGCCTATCTGGCGGTCGTGCTCGACCTCTACTCCCGTCGCGTGGTGGGATGGTCGTTGCAAAGCCGTCAGACAACCGATGTGGTTTTGCAGGCGCTGCACATGGCGGTCTGGCGGCGTAAGCCGAAGTGTCGGGTGCTGATCCATTCGGACCAGGGATCGCAGTTCACGAGCATGGACTGGGCTGCCTTCATCCGCGCTCACAATCTTGAGCACTCGATGAGCCGACGCGGCAACTGCCACGACAATGCCGTGGCCGAGAGCTTCTTCTCCTCGCTCAAGCGTGAGCGCATCCGGCGTCGGACCTATAAAACCCGCGGCGAAGCCCGGCAGGACGTGTTCGATTACATCGAGATGTTCTACAACCCGATCCGCAAGCACGTCAGGAACGGGATGCTGTCGCCCGTCGAGTTTGAACGGCAGCAGGCTTTGATGGCTCAAGGCGTCTAGAAAACTAGGGGCTACTCAATGGCATGACTAATCGAGGTGGCTAAATTGCCGTCATGATGCGATAGGAGTCGGGGGCCGCGCGAGCGGCCCAACTGATTCTGGAGGCTGGGTGACCGCAAACGACAAACTCTATGGTCCCGGCCAAACGCGCGCATTTTCGCCATTTCTTGCGCCTGCAGAGCGCCAGGAACTGAACGAAGCGATCGATTTCGGCAGCGCGCCGTTGCCTGGCTTTGCCGACGCGATGAGGGCCCTAGCCCGGAGCTACATCGACGATGGTGACAGTCTGAAGCTGCGCGCGATCCTTCTATTGGTCGCTGATCTTGCGGAGCAAGGATGGCAGGTCACCTCGAAGGCCGGAGCGATAACATTCCAGCCGCCGGGCTTGGCTGCCAAGGGCGAGCAGTCGATTGACGACATCAAGGCGCGTGTACGCCAGGCCCTGCAGGTCGCGCGCCGCCGCCAACTCGCCGAACCATCCGTGAGGGCTTTCCTTGAGCGCTCTGAACGTCGACGTTTCCGTAAGAATAGCGGCAATACCTCGATTATCGATCTGATCGATGATGGTGCCGATCTCGCCAGAGTGCTCGCTAAGATCAACGACCTGCCCGCCGACGAGCGCGAAGCTGCATTGGCGAAGGTTGTCGATCCCGTCGTCGAGGTTTGCGAGGCCGGGGTCCGATGCACCGATACAGGCTTGCCGCTAATCGATATTTGGCGGTATTTCCGGCATACGTGGGCACACGAGTACCGCTCGATCCCGGGACGGCAGATGCTCGTCCTCATACGCAACGCTGCGCGCCCTAACCGTCCGGTTATGGGTATCGCTATGCTGGCCAGCCCGGTTATGCGTTTGACCGCTCGCGACACTTGGATCGGGTGGTTGCGGGAGTCCGCTCAAGACCGGGTTGCCAGCGGCGAGTGGGATTCGACCGAATTCGCCGAGGCGATGTTGGCCCGTGTTGACGCTTCGATCGGCGAAGTGCGTTGGGACGATCTTGTATCTGCCACCGAGATTAAGACGCCCACTGAAACGGTCGCGATGCGCATGGAGCAGATCGCCGCCGGTGCCGCGTTCTCGCGCGAGGTCGAATTGCGCGCGCATTACGAAGCGCAACTGGGCGATGGCAAAATCATTCGCCCGCATCGCGGAACGCTGAAGACAGCGATGCCGGATTCGGATTGGGTGGCCGCGTCCGAAGATCTTCTCTTCGTTCGTAAGCGTGCCGAGAGCCTGGCAAAACTGCTGTTTGCCAGGCAGACTTTCCGCGCTGCACGCTTAAAGCGCTGGCCGGTTCAGGCGCTTGAGCGTCTTTTTCGGTCGCGGGACGGCTGCCGTGCGATCGACATCGTGATGGCCGAGTTCCGCAAGGCGGGCCTATCGAGCGAAGTGGCCGACGTGAGTATTTGTGGCGCTGTTCATCCTTACAACGAATTGCTGGGCGGCAAGCTCGTCGCCCTTTTGCTGGCTTCACAGGATGTCCGCGACGCATATGCGCGACGTTATGGCGGGCAGATCAGCGTAATTACGTCGCAGATGGCCGGCCGTCCGGTCAGCCGCTCAGCAAATCTTCGGCTCGTCACCACGACCAGCCTCTATGGGATCGGGTCTAGTCAGTATAATCGGCTGGTTCTGCGCGCCGCAGATCATCCAGGCCTGCCGTGCGACCTTCGTTGGGGGGCAATTGGCAAGAGCCTGACGGGTGGGTTTGGCACCCTCCATCTCGGCAACGAAACGGCGCATGCGCTACGGAACATGGCATTTGCTAGGCATGACTCTCGCCGCGTCAATAATCGGTTCGGGGAGGGCACTAGCCCCCGGCTGCGTCAGATCCGCGAGGGCCTCGATGCACTCGGCTTAAAAAGCGATGCGATCTTGCATCACGCGACCCCAAGGATATTCTACGGCTGCGAGTTGACGCCTGGCGCTCGCCCTGCACTCGTCGGCCTTGGCAGCGCGCCGGTAGCAGCGGCCGCCAGCGTAGACATTGCCGCGGCATGGCGTCGGCGGTGGCTTATAACGCGAATAGCTCGCCCGGAGACGCTGCAGGCGCTCAAGAGCCTAGGGCCTACAAGTGTTCGTGCGAGCCTGCACGCTGACGCGGATGGCCAGTTTCCGCTCCCGATCGACGTAACTTAATCCGATATGAGTAGGCGCTCAACATCGAATAACGAAGATGAATCGTAGGAGCGCGCTTCACCGCACTGAGGCTTGGTACAGCGATGATGAGCAACATCGCTTTGACCTACAGTGGAGATGGGGTGGCGGACGGTTGTTGGTGGGCTGGCTACTCAACCCGTCGACTGCGACCGAGATTGTCCTCGACCCGACGGTGAGGCGGATCATGGTGGAAGCCAATAGGCTCGAACTCGACGGCTTTAGGATAATCAATCTTTACTCGTTGAGGTGCAGCGACGTCGGACCAGCGCTTCACGAGACGGTTGCAATCCGAGAGGTGAACGAGGAACACTGCGTCAGAGTACTAAACGAGGCAGCGCGCGATGGCTGGCCCGTCGTTGCCGGCTGGGGAGAGGCCGGTAGGCACAAGCAAGGCTGGGCGCTCGCGGCGGCGCTCGATGCCGGCGTAGAACTGCATCGTTTTGGCGATTTAACGACGGGCAATCGGACGCCGAGGCATCCAAGCCGGTCAGGGGATGGTGCCAAGCACCCTTTGGTACGGTGGAAATACTGATTTTGGTGATACAGGAAAGGATCTGAAACGGACAACTGTCGTTACCCGGTGCAGAGTCCAAGACCCGCAAAAATTTGCTTGATCTGCCTCCCCTGCGATCCGAAGCGACGCGATGGGCGCACCAGCGTCCCCACCGAGCATCGTTACTTTTGAGAACGCAAATCTACTTTGGCCACTTCCAGGCGAACCCTGTTCCGCTGCGCCAAGCGATCGCGAACCCGTTGAAAAGCGCCAAGTCTGCATCTTCCTCGCCAGGTTCGTCGTCTAGGACAATTAGAGCATTGTAATTGCCGGAGGCACGCTGGCGATAATCCAAAAGCTGGCCCATCGCTGTACGGATCGCGAAGCGAACGGTTGAAGGATCAGTTGGCTTGATCTCGACAAGGACATTGCCTCGTTCTGCCGATTTAAAGCGCAGGTCGACCCGATCGACGTTCGGCTGGACAGACTTGACGCGTCGGCCACGCAAGAACATCTCGAAATCGCTCTGGAGGACGTGGTGACGGGGAGAGACGACCAACTCATACTCTTCGATATAGCGCCTGACCGGATCGATTGCCGTACCAGCCGACCTTCGACCGCCCATCGGAGGCGGCGCGCCCTGTACTGCTCGGTTGCGAACAGGATCGAAGTCGTCCGTCGACAGCCAGCCGACTACGGAATGGTCGGCAGCAAGCGCACGGCGAACGACGGAGAGGGCCTGATCTGGCCGGATCGCTTGGTAAGAACCATGCATCTTCGCGATTGCCTGACGTGGCGGATCGGCAGGAATGAGATCGTTCGGTATGATTGGAATAGGCCTGCCGAACCAGGCGAAATGCGTCTGCGGGCATCTCCAGTTGACGTGCATATGATCGCGCCAGTGTCGGTTGAACGCTTGGCGGCCGTTCTTTCGTTCGGCGATCGCGGGTACCGCCCATAGGTCAGTTGCATACCCCGGTAGGTCGAGCGCGGCCGCGATCTCCATGTTGTCCTCTTCACTGTTCTCGTAGACGTTGCAGCCTACCCCGACCGCGAAAAACCTGCCGCTCTTCATAGTCGTCATGATGATGCCAAGCTGACCCATGGCAGCATAGTCGTTCATCCGGCCTTTCGCCTGCGTATGGAAAACTTTCCAACCGTCCCAGACCCAGTCGGATCGACCATTCCACTCTTCGTGTCCGTACCCATGGTCCTGCGAGTATCCGCTCCCTGCGGGGATACCCGAGGGCCAAGTGTACCCATTGTCGTTCCATACGACCGGCTTGAGGACGACCATTTTACTCATATGTTCACGCCTCTCTACGCGACTCAACCTATCCGTGGCCGGGTGATAAGCGACCATGTGCGTCTAGCCATGGAGCGTGATAGCGCCGATCGCCGCCGGTCCGGAAGTCAGGAATGATCTGAATTCCGTTCACAAGCGAAACTAGTAGTTGCAAATCGCCATCGTGATTAGTGCGGTACTTTCGCTTCAGCCGCTCGCTCTGGGGCGGGCCGCTAGCTAGATGCGACGAAACACGCAGTGCGGCCTCTGACCCGAGGTCAAGGTCGAGCCTTCTGCGTCCACTGCAAGTAGCGCTACCTGCTCGACCAAATGCAGCATCCCGCTCGCCTCCTTGCTCAAGGTGTAAGAGTCCAGCAAGCGAGCTCTACAGCATTTCACATGCGATCACCGGCGGTCGTTTGTATTTTAGGTCCAGGCGAGAGTCAGCGTGCCTCGCTTCGGGTTGTCAAGGCGATGTCCACTTCGACGGTTGGCAACTGAAGCAGGCGTCTCGGCAACGATCCTGGCCGACCCTCGACCTTCTCTACGAGATCTTGATACGGATCGCCCACGCGCAACGCCAGTGCATCATAGGTCAGCCAGTCGGCAAGCGATCGCGAAGCGACGGACACCACAGTTGTCGCGATCTGGTTCCCTGCTCCTTGAGCGCCAGCGAGATCGCTAACTAGCTGGGTTGGTATGATCGGTATCCCCCGACCGCCAAGCGGAGGGCCATGAAAAAAGTAAACGCTTGAAGGCGTCTGTTCCTTAAGGGCGATGAGTTGGTCGCGGTTGAGTTTGAAGGAATTATCCCAAGTTGGTTGCACCAACGCCTTCTTATTTCGGTAGAGCCGTTTCGCTTGAACGAGTGTGACGCGCCGACCGAGGGACTTCCCTTCAATAAGGGGATCAATGATCAGGCAGAGATCCGCAGAAAAGCTTTCGACCCCCCTGATCCCCTTGGCACCCTCCTCGGCGCGATCGATGTTGCGATACCTCAACGTAACGGAGGCGCGCTGGGGGGCTGACGCCGCGCGCGCTAAGCCCTCGAGGGTCTGATCCAGATCGCCAAAACGCAGAGCCAGTTCAGTGAAGAGCGATGATAGAAGCCGATCCTCGCCTTCATCACCATGATCTTCGTAATCTCGCGCGACACGCGCTTCGACGTTGGCGATTGTCTTTTCGATCAGACGTTCAATGGCGCGGTCTCCAAGCCATGTCCGAGCATGCTCGTCACTCGAATCGGTTCCGCCCTCGAACGCCGCGAGGCCCCGCAGGAGGCTGCCGGCAGTTGGCAGCGATACACCCTCGAGACGGTCTCCGAACTTCGCCGCGCGCACGGCGCGGGCAGCAAATCGCACGAGACGAACCGGATGGCCTCCTAAAGCAACGAGGCTCTCTCGGTCTTCTGCCTGCGCGAGCGATGTGGCCGCAAATTGGGCGACGTCAGCGGCCCTTCTATTGGCCGACCAAAGGAGTGTTTCGATAACCGCTTGTCGGATTGGTGCGTCATCGCCAATCGCATCCCTAAGTGTCTGCACATAGGCCGCTTGCGTTTCAGCTGGACGGGCTAAAAGGTTGTCAATGCTGTAGCTACTATCCGAAACAAGAAGCTCCAACAGAATGCCCGCAATCTCACGCAGTCGGCTTTCGCCTTCAATGTGGCCGGCTAGATCCGTATTGGCATCGATCGTCTCGCGCGAATGACGCGACTGGTTATCGTCGACGCCGAAAGCGGCGTGCGGATCAGCAAAATCGGGGCGCGCATGA
Organism: Sphingomonas sp. GC_Shp_6; assembly: GCF_026540835.1. Taxonomy (NCBI): domain Bacteria; kingdom Pseudomonadati; phylum Pseudomonadota; class Alphaproteobacteria; order Sphingomonadales; family Sphingomonadaceae; genus Sphingomonas; species Sphingomonas sp. GC_Shp_6. The sequence continues at coordinate 39,384 of NZ_JALNUO010000023.1, forward strand.
ATAATGGTTTGGAGAACGATCCACGGGCTCCAGCCCAGACCACGGCCGAGCGCGGCAAACACCGAGGCTGCGAGAGCTTTCCCGTCAGATTTGTCTCGGTCAGCGCGCTCCTGTAATGCCGCAATGAATTGTCGGGCCTGCTGTAGCGACGAGGGAGCGATTTCAGACAACGGCTCCTGGAGCCAACTGACATAGTCGTGCTCCTGCGCAATCGATCGCACGAGCATGCTCAGCAATTCGGGATCGGTGCGCAGGCGAGGAAAACGGAAGAACAAAACTGGCCCTTTGTAAGGTTGAAGCGCCAGTTTAGAGAAGTCGTTGACGAAACTGGACCAGCGCCGCTCGGCGTACGTAAGGAGGCCAGCAAGAAGGCGGCTTTGGGTCTCGTCATCGTCGACGCGATCGACTTCATCCATCAATTTAAGTATCACTGCGCCATCAACGTGCTGGTCTGCGCTTCCGTGAGCCAAGGCCTCGACGGCGAATGTCAGGTCCTCGATCATCGGGTGAATGTCGTCCTCAAGGCGAATGATCTTGCGGACGCGGCCGGTCTTGGCACGTTCAGGAAACAGCGCGGCGATGACTGCGACCAAGATGTCGATAGGGACCTTTTCGCCCTCGCGAACTTCGCTATCTTTCGACATATGTCTCTTTCACGTCCGTCTGCGCATTGGTTGATCCGCCATCATAGGCACCCAGCCTTTTGGAAGTTAGTACGGTAGCATGGCGGGAAGGGGAGGGTCTTGCGCGCGATAATCGCGCTGCCAGATTTCGGATATTGGTAATAACAGTTCTCGCAATGCCAACTCTACGTTCGGCGACGGCAGCGCGTATCCAAGGCTATCCAAGTTTGCTTTCCCATGTCGCGGTTCTTGAAACCGACAGGCCGGGGACTGCCGAATAAAGCTTAACTGGCATATGGACGGGTTACCGGGAAGGGTTGGATGTTTGGATTTAGGTCGGAGCTACAGGAATCCCTCGCCGGCATGCTCGCGGAACCGCTCATGGTCCCGCACATATTCCGCTACCATCTCCAAAGATGAATGCCGACTATGCTCCTTCATTTTGAACAAATTGGCGTTCTGACGACCGGCCTCGGTAAGGAACCCGGCGCGGAGAGAGTGGCCTGAGAACAACTCCGGCGAGTAGCCCGCGGCGATCGCAGCCGCTTTGACTACCAACGCCACGCCTTGGGCGCTCATTGGCTTGTCGGTTAGCCGGCCCTGTGGCGTCAGCTTGCGGAATACCGGCCCGCTGGTGATGCCTGCCTGCTCGAGCCAGGCGCGGTAATGCCTCACTGGTTCAAGCCTGCGGCCGTCGGGGATCGCGACGGTGTGACCCTTGCCCTCCTGGTCAGTCTTCGATGCCGCGATGCGCACTAGCAGCCCGCGGTTATCCTCGCTCACACGCGCAACGGTGATTGCCACGAGCTCGGAACGGCGGAACGCTCCGGCCATCCCGATCGCAAGTAGTGCGCGGTCGCGGTAGCTGCGCAAATCCTCACCCGTGATCGCGCGTACCATGTCGCGCAGCACGTCGCCGTCTGCGGGCCGCTTCTTGCCAGGCATCTCGCCGCGCTTGTCCTTGCGGATGCCGCGCATCGCGCGCTCGAGGCGAGCCGCGTCTGGCTGCGAGGTCGGCGGCTCGACGTCGGCGGCTCGGTGCGCGAATACGATGGCAGCAAGTCGCCGGCCGATCGTCGCACGGCCAAGCGCCACTGGCTCCTTGCGCGGCAGCACCGTCCCCCGCTTCGTCCGGCGGAGTTCCTTCGGAGTGAACCCGCTCTCGGCAAGCAGCGTCAGGAACGCGGCGACCGTCGCCGGCGTCGCGGGAAGCGGGCGATAGCCGCTCTCTTGGCACCACGCGCAGAACAGCCGCCAGTCCGACTTGTAGGCGCGCAAGGTCGCGTCAGCGGACGCCCGGCGGACATAGTCGTCGACGCGCTCGCGATCGTGGGGCGCAAGCTGCGGGAGATAGGGTTCGAGCGACTGGACCTGATCAACGACGACCAGCGCATCAGCCACGATCGCGTTCAAGTCCGCGCGGTCGACGCGAGCCGCATCATCGATGTCATCATCGGGCAAGCCGACCTCCTGCGCCGCACGTTCATCCAACCGGCCGGTGAGCGAGACCGTCCGGAATCCATGAAACGGGCTAACCGATCACCGGAATCTGCGCCAGCATGTAATTAGCGGGAATCAGCGTTATCGCTAATTATGATGCGGGGCATATGACGTGCGGAGTGTGACCCGGAGAATGAGCTTTGCGACACGGTTCGCCGCAAACGCTGACACTTTCCTTTTTCGATCTGCATCGGTCGTATAGGTTCAAAGACACCCTCAAGCGTGCGGAGGCGACCCATAATGGGGGATGTCGATCTGATTAAGATGCAAACGAAGATCCGCTCGATGACGTTTGAACGTGGCACACCGGATCAAATTGCACTTTGGCGTGACGATCTGGCGGAAGCGCGCGCTAATCTGGTCATCGAGGGGCTTGGACCGACGGCAAATGACGATGAGATGTTTGCAATGATGCTTGACGAGGGCGTTCCACCAAGATTGATGCCAACGCTTATACTTCAGCTTTACCTACAAGACGGTCGCCGCTGAGTTCATGCGTTATCTGCGGCAATAATGAGGTCGGCCTGAATCAAAATCTTCTCGGGTTCTTCAAACGGCTACGAACTTACGGCTACGGAACGCTAACCCCTAACCAACTCCGCTGCGACCGCCATTTGGTGCCGTCTGGCCATCGCATCAATCCCGGTCAACGAGTCGGCCGTGTCGCGCACCTGCTCGCTCAACAAGCCAAGATCGTCCGAGTAAAAGACAGAGGAACGCCGACGTACGCGCTCGTCCTGGATGCGTGATGCAGCTTTCTGCGCAACGCTGGTCAGGCACGAACGGTCGTCAAAAGCACGAACTCACGGCGTGTAGCCGGACCTTTTTCAAGTAGCATTCCGCGTATGAGCATTCCGGTTCGTGCTTTTGACGACCGATCACCACGGCAGCCCCGTTAGCGCAATGCTGCGGTCCGCGTGGATGTGCGACGTCGCGCAACGATTGTCGAGGGTTCGCTGCGGCCCAGACGACAGCCCAGGTCTGCGAATGCCCTTCGGGGAGACGGATAGGGCCGCTAGACCGCCGCAGGTATGGCGTATC
>NZ_JALNUO010000024.1:0-37421 GCF_026540835.1 Sphingomonas sp. GC_Shp_6
AGCCCACCCGACAGCAGGAAATAATCGGGATGCATGGTGAGCAGCGACTTCTCGTTGACGATGCCCTCATAGACCCAATCCGAGAGGGTCAGCGTCATCCCACGGGGCTGCTCGGTGTCGGCGTCGGTGTCGAACGTCCAGCTATCAAGCCAGTTGAAGCCGGCCTTCTGCCGGCGCTTCGTGGCGCGGATCGAGGTCGTTATGCTGGTCGTCTGAAGCCGCAGGAGTGCCGCTTGCAGCTCCTGATAGTCCCGGCCGCCCGTGCTGCGCTTGATCGCGCGCAACAGGTCGTAGGGCGTGGTCGTCAGCGTGCGCGGAAGGTCGTTCAGGCCTTGCTGCTTCATGCGATTGAGCGTGGAGGCCGCCCAGATCAGGATATCCGCATCCCAAATGGTTGCCATGCCGTAGTCGGGAATCGCCTGCACGCGTACCCACGCCTCGCCGTCCGGGCTCTTGTACTCGATCGGCTTCAATCGCTTGCGCTTCTGGAGCGAGAAGAACGGCCGTTCCATGACCTCCCGTTGATCCCGGAGCGGCAGGTCGCCCAGCGCCGGGATGAACAGGTCGAACTCGGGGCTGGGATCGCGCCGCTTGCTCACGGCGCGAACCTGGTATGGCCCCGCTTGACCAGATACTGGCGCAGCAGGCGCTCGGTGACGACGGTAAGGGGCTCCCCGCCCTCCTCCACGCTGAGCTGGCGAAGCGCCCGGTGCATGTCCTCGGGGATATGGATCAGCACCGGCTTTTTACCGGGATGACTACTGCGTCGGGCCGGTGCCGCCGTCGACGGCATGTCGGCCGAGCGTCGTGATCGGCGCGGTGCCTCCGTCCGGTCGGGTTCGGGAGCTGGCGCTGCAACGGAAGCCGTTACGGACTCCTCCGGCTCGTCATCGAATATGCCGGCGAGTGCCGAAGCCTTCTTCGCCATCACGCCGCCTCGCTTACTTGCTTAGTGGTATATCCGCTTAGTCGCTTAGCCTCGTTGTAGGCGCTACGAAGCTCGGCCGCCGCCTTGCTGTCGGGCTCCGTCTCCGCAGCGGTCCGCCCGAGCGGCGTCGCCTTGTAGAAGTCCTTGCGATAGTGAAGACGGCTGTCGAACATCGTCACCCCTTTGGCGGTGAAGCCGGCGTGCGCCTCCTGCCCTTCCCCGCCCTGGTGAGGCACCTGGGTCAGAATGACGGCGAAGGGAGTGCCCGCCTGCTGCACCTGTTTGACGGTCTGCAACACCGAGTGAACATCCAGTCCGCGGGGCGCGACAGGGATGATGACGAAGTCCGCCTGCTCGGCCGCCAGCATGGCGATGTCCTTCGAGTTGGCCGGCGTGTCGATGATGATGAGGTCGATCTTGCCGCTGCTCCGCCCGCGCGAGACGTGCAGCGGCAGACCGGCGACGCTGCTGTCCTTCACCATCACGTCCTCGTCGTCACGGCGCTCGGACCAGTAGAGCGCCGACCCTTGCCGATCGTCGGCGTCGAGGATCACGACGGAAGCTCCTTCCCTTGCTGCCTCGACCGCAAAGCCGGTCGATAGGGTGGTTTTGGACTGCCCACCCTTCTGCGCGATCACTGCCCATACCTGCATTGCTGCGGCTCCTACTAAGCGGCTAAGCGACTTATGGAGCTTAGCAGCTTAGTGGTAAAGCCCATAAGTGGCTTATGCGCTTAGCGTCTTAGTCGCTTAGTCGGCGTCCTCCCCTTCGGGGTCGAGTGGATCATACTGCATTGCTCCATGTCCCTCGGCCGGGCACAGCGGCGCGCCGACAGTCTCCAGCCACTTACGGGCGGTTCTGACGGTGTACCCGCAGGCTTCACACTCGCACTTGAGCAAGCGCGTCGCCTGCTTCTTCGGCCGCGTCGTCTCGCCACCGGTATCGAGCCGTGCATGGGGAAGGGGGCCTGCCGCGACGAGGATGGGCGCGACTGCGGCGAGGAAGGCGTCACCCGGCGTGGTGGCGGTCATCCGCCCGACCAGGCCGAGTCGACCGCAACCCGTTTAAACGCCTTCCCGTGTCCTGCCGCGATCCCGACCGCGGCGTGGACCAGCTCGTGCGCGAGGATGGCCGCGATCTGCGCCGGCATCGCATCGGCCGCGTGCGCTAGGTCTGGCCGGATGAAGATTTCGAAATGCCCGTCGCCGCTGCACCGGTTGTCCCAGCATTCGCCGATCGCCTTGCCCTTGGCGCCGCGGCTGGTGAAACCGATCGCGACCCGCACGCGGGAGGGCAGGGGGCATCCAGCGCCTCGAACGACGGCGCCATGCCGCTCGCCACCCGGTTCAGCCAGCTCTCGCGATTGTCGTAGTCCATGTCCCTCATCCTTCCTTGCATCGCCCTCGGGGCGATGGCCTCGGCCATCGGCCCTGCCTCGTGGCGAACAGCGGGGGGTGAGGGGGCAGCGGGAATCTGCCGGGGTGGTGCGGGCGCGCGGAGCGAAGCGGAGGAGCCACGGCCCGGCTGATTGCCGTTGCTGGGAGAGGGGGGCGGCGCTCCCCTCTCCCTCCTATCGGACGAACGTCGCCGGCACCGCCGGCGGCCTCAGGGCGGCCTCAGGGCGGGCCTGTCCGCCCGCGCGAGCGATCGTTGCCCGCAAGGGACGAGACGCCGACAAGGCGGCTCGGTCGAAGCGCAAGCGGAGATAGCGCGCGGTCCCAGCCGGGACGCGCATACTCTCTGCGATGTGCCGGTCTGCCATCCACAGGTCCGCGTGCGTGTAGAGCGTCATAGCCAGACCGGATGTGGATCATGGTACGACACTCGCGCAAGGCGACGACGAGCTGCACGAACTTGAACCCCTCGCATGTCGCGTCGTTTACTCGAAAGGATTCACCGTTCACCCGTCTGGAGATCGCGCATGACCAACAGCCCCGTTCGTTACAGCCCCTCTGTTGAGAAGCCGATCGATGACGAGGAGAACGTCCATCGGGAGCTGATGGACACGATGCGCGGGATCGAGGAGACCACCTCAAAGGATTACGGGCACGCGGTGCGCAGCGTTCACGCCAAGGATCACGGTGTCTTCGAAGGCGAGATGACGGTCGACCAAGGCCTACCGCCTGAACTGGCGCAGGGGCTCTTCGCCGTCCCGGGGCCCCACCGAGTGGTGATGCGCGTGTCGACGCAACCGGGTGACATCATGGATGACGCCGTGTCCGCCGCACGCGGCATGGCGATCAAGGTCTTCGACGTCGAGGGCGCCCGCCTGCCAGAGGCGGAAGGCGAGGGGACGCACAATTTCGTGTTCGCCAGCGACCCTGCCTTCTCCGCGCCCGATGCCAAGAAGTTCCTGGGCTCGCTCAAGCAGCTCGCCGGCACGACCGACAAGGCGGAATGGGCCAAGAAGCTGCTGTCCTCCACCCTGCGCGGCGTGGAAGACGTGCTGGAAGCGGTCGGTGGCCAGAGCGCGATGGTGAAGGCGATGGGCGGTGTGCCGATCACGCATCCTTTGGGCGACAACTACTACAGCCAGACTGCGTTTCGCTTCGGCGATTATATCGCCAAGTTCGGCTTGTTCCCCGTATCGCCGAACCTGACCGAGCTGACGGGTGACCGGGTGAACGTCACCGATCGCCCCGACGCACTGCGTGAGGTGGTACGCGAGACGATGATCGAGCAGGGCGGCGTCTGGGAGCTGCGGGTCCAGCTCTGCACCGATCTCGACAAAATGCCGGTGGAGGATGCCACGGTCGCCTGGGACGAGAAGGCCAGCCCGTACCGGACCGTCGCTCGGGTCAACGTCGCGCCGCAGCTATCGATCGGTACAGACCTCCAGGCCGTGACCGATGAGAACACCTTTTTCAGCCCTTGGCACGGCTTGGCCGCGCATCAGCCGCTCGGCTCGGTCAACCGCGCCCGCCGCCGCACCTACGAGATGTCGGCCGAGTTCCGTGGTCGATTCAACGGCTGTCCGGTCCATGACTCGTCAGCGCTGGCGAACGTGTCCGCATGAGCCGCCGCGGGCGCTCGTAAAAATGCCGTGCCGGTTTTCACGCGAACCGGCACGGCCGACGAGCTGTTTATATGCATCTTGAGGCCTGCGTTCCCAATTGGGGTCGAGTTTTGGGAACACGGCGCGTGAAGATCCCAATCAGGAACTTACCCGAGTCCTATTGTAGTGGAGCCTGCATGTAGTGCTGCATCAGGCGGTCGGCGTGCCCCCGGAGCAAGGTAGCTGCTCCCACCACTTCCTCACTATGGCCGTCCACCTCCTGTGCGCAGACACCGATCTGGTGCGCCGCCTCGACCATATCGTCGATTTCCTCACCTACGTGGATTCGAGTTGTCGCTTGCAGGATCGACGTCGCCTTGATGCGTACCGAGCTGGCCTGCACGTCCACGACGCGCTCAGTCAGCAGTTCACAGCGCTCGACCACGCGGGTTATTGTCCGCTCGATCGAACGCAATTCAGCGAGGATGTGGTCGGTCGCGCTAGCGGTCAGCCCGGCAAGCTGTCGCACTTCGTTCGCCACCACCGAGAAGCCTCGTCCAGCCTCACCGGCACGAGCCGCCTCGATCGAGGCGTTCAGCGCAAGCATCTTCGTCTGTGAGGCGATCGAGGATATCTCGCTGGCTACCGATCCAATGCCTTCCAGATGGACAGCCAGCCCCTCAACCGTCTGACGCATCGCGATCGTGTCATCGCCTACGCGCTCGATGTCGCTTGACGCGCCAGCCACGCCCTTCTCGACATCGTTGCCCATGAGAACCAACTGGCGCACGCCCTGGCCTGCGGCGTCGGATCGCAGCGCGCCGGCAGCCGCAAGATCGGTGAGTGATCTGGCTTGCTTCGCGAGGTGAGATGCAGCCTCGTCGAGCCGCGCAGCCACCGCCAACACTTTCTCGGCTTCCGCCTGCCGCTCCAAGCGGAGGCGTCTCGTTACCAGCCGCTCCATGACCATCCCGGCCAACATGGTCAAATGGGTGCGCTCAAGCGCGCTGACGCCCAGTGGGCGGGGCATGGGGTCAAAGATACACAGTGTGCCGATGTTGAACCCCGCTGGCGTCGTGAGCGGCGCGCCGGCGTAGAAGCGTATGAACGGAGCGCCGGTGACGAGCGGGTTGGCCGCGAACCGCTCATCGGCATGAGCGTCCGGCACGACCATGACCTCGCTCTGAAGAATGGCGTGGCCGCAAAAAGCAGCGTCACGACCCGTCTCGCAGGCATCGAGCCCGACCCGAGCCTTGAACCATTGACGGTCATCATCGATCAGCGACACGGTACTGGTCGCAACGTCGAACAGGCTTTGCGCCAGTCGGACAATGTCGTCGAACACGCGCTCGGAAGCACTGTCGAGCACCTTGTAGGCGGACAATTCCGCCAAGCGCCCAGCTTCATTGTCGGGTACGGGGAAAGAACGGTGGTCCAAGCCGGGTCTCATCGCAATAAGGTCCGGGTCGGCTTATTAGTCAGGCGACTATCCGCCTAGTGCGATGTCGAGGCCGCCGGAGCCTTCCCGCGCGAAACGCCGAGTGAGAAAGCCGAGGCTTTCCCATTGGAATGGTTAATCGGAAAAGCGCCTACACCTCGGCTGAGGCGCGGGCCAATGCGTCGGCGAGTTCATCGAGTGAGTAGGGTTTTTGGAGAAGCTGGAAGCTATGGCTGTCCTGCTCGGCGAGAACGCTGCTGTAGCCGCTGGTGAGAACGATCGGGAGACTGGGCAGGCGCCGACCGACTTCCTCTGCCAGCTCGATGCCGGACATGCCCGGCATGACCACATCGGAAAACACCATGTCGAAGCCGGCACCATCATCGCCCAGTTCGGCCAAGGCGCTCGCCGCATCCACCGCCAGCGTCGTCCGGTAGCCGAGTTCGGCCAAGGCCTGGGTCGCGAACGATCCGACCTCCACATTGTCCTCGACGACCAAGATACAGGCTCCCTTCGCCAGCGGTGCGACGCTGCCGACAATATGCGCCACGCTCCGCTCCGCCTCCTGATGCGCCTTCGGCAGATATAGAGTGAAGGTTGCGCCCTCCCCGGCGACGCTGCGAACGATCACCTCGCCGCTCGACTGCTTGGCGAACCCGAACACCTGGCTGAGCCCCAGCCCCGTGCCGTGACCGACGCCTTTGGTGGTGTAGAAGGGCTCGAAGATGCGATCGAGCTGGTCGGCCGCGATGCCGGCCCCGGTGTCGACCACGGCTACCGCAACGAACCGGCCGGGCACCTTGGGGTGCGATCGAACCGCCGGGATGCCGCTCGCCTCGCGAACGCTGATGGTCAGCGCACCCTCGCCGTTCATCGCGTCGCGGGCATTGACCGCCATGTTGACAAGCGCATTGTCGAATTGGCTGCGGTCTGCCCGGATCAGGAAGGCGCCGTCTGGCACGTCGAGCCCAACCGTGATGCGCGAACCGGTCAGGGTGCCGAGCATATCGCGAAGGCTCGCGATGCTCTCGCCCGCGTCGAACACCTCCGGCTTGAGCGCCTGCCGCCGTGCGAAGGCCAGCAACTGGCTGGTCAGCTTGGTCGCGCGGTCGGTGGTGTCGGAGATCGCGGCCATGTAGCGTTTGCGCTTCTCCTCGGACAGGCCGGGTCGACGCAGCAGGTCGAGCGAACCGCGGATGACGGTCAACAGGTTGTTGAAGTCATGCGCGACGCCACCGGTGAGCTGGCCGACCGCTTCGACCTTCTGGCTCTGGCGCAGCTGGTCCTCAGCGACGGACAGCGCCGCCTCCCGTTCCTTCTGCTCGGTTACGTCGCGCGCGACGCAGTAGAGCAGCCCTTCGACCGGCACCGCCGACCAGGACAGGTCGCGATAGCCACCGTCCTTGGTGCGGAACCTGTTCTCGAAGAACAACGTCGACTCGCCCTGCGCCAAGCGGCAGACCTCCGCCCGCGTCTTGGTGCGATCGTCCGGATGCTCAAGCCACTCGGAAGTTTTGCCGACGATCGCTTCAGGCGGCCAGCCAAGCGCATTGGTCCACGCAGGATTGATGCTGAGCCAGATTCCCTGATCGTCGGCTACGCCGAGCAGGTCGCGGCTGACCTGCCAGATACGATCCCGCTCCTTGGTCCGGGCCTCCACCTGCTCCTGAAGTGTACCCGCCAGCACGTGCACCGCTTGCTCGGCCCGCCGCCGCTCGATCGCCACGCGCGTCTGCTCAGCTACCCGCTGAACGAACTCGAGCTCGGCGGTGGTCCATTCACGTGCCCGTTCCGAAAGGATGCAGAGGATCGCCGTCAGACGCCCGCGCTCGACCACCGGCGCGTTGATGAGCGACCGGATGCTGATCGCCTCGAACACCGCCCGTTGATCGGCCGTGCGGGAGTCGGTCCAGGCATCCGTGATGGCAACCACCCGGTTGGCGTGCAGCTCGTCGATGTACGAGCCATAGTTCCGCATTGGGTGCTGGGCGACGAAACTGAAACCGGGCTTGCTCGTCCAATCCCGCTCGACAGAAAGTACCTCGTCGGCCGCATCGATCTGGCCATAGCCGGATGCCGTCACGCCCAGCGCTTGGCCGACAATCTCGGCCGCCATGTCCGCCATCGCTGTCGGGTCGTCCAGATCGCGCAGGCACTCACCCAAGCGCAGCATCGCCGAACGCCGGGTCTGGACGCCGTCCTCCACTTCGCACGCTGCCACGGCCGCCTGATGCTGCGCCGTCCGATCCCGAAGAATTTTCACGAAGCCTTCGAGGGCGCCTCCTTCCTCCAGCAACGGCATGATCTCGCCGTTCGCCCAGAATCGGATGCCGTCCTTCTTCAGGTGCCAGCGCTCATCGGTTCCGCGACCGGTCTGGATGGCGGCGTTCATCTCCGCTTCCGGCACCCCGGCCGTAACGTCCTCGGGCGTGAAGAACATGGTAGCCGACCGGCCGATCGCCTCGGGCGCCGACCAGCCCATGATCCGCTCAGCACCCACGTTCCACGACGTGATCGTGCCCGCCCGGTCGGTGCCGACGATGGCATAGTCGATCGCACTCGCGATGATGAGGCGCGCCTGCCTACCGCTGAGGTCGTGATCGGCAGCAAGGTCTTGGCCGGGTCCAGATAGCATGGAACCTTTTTGCCCCAGGTGCGTGACCGCATCAATCAGTTAGATGTTAGCGCCTACTCCGCATTCCTGATTGGGAACCTTGGCCAGGATCGGCGCGGGAAGGGGAGGGCCCATCACCTCGCCGGTAAGGTCGTTTCCGAACCTTGTTCCCAACTGCGCTTCCCGAAACAGGCACATGGCGATGGAGTTATGAGAAGCGGTCGCGTCGCCGTCGTTTCCATGGCCGCGCTCGGGCTGGGTGTGGACGTGCGCACCGTTGCCAAGGTGGGTGGTCTGTCACGGCTGCGGCGGTGCTCTCGCTGCTCGACCAGGGTGCGATCAGCTTCACCCTGCTTGCCGTGCTGCACATCGCATGATCCAAAAGAGCATGGGGAGGGGAGGGCAGTCCCGGCTTCCATGCGTTCTTGCAGGATGAGCGAGATGATCGAGCGCAGCCCTGATCCCTACAATGCCGAGCCGGAGCCCGGCGCGCTGATCGAGCGGTTTCTGACGCCGCAGGCGCTGTTCTACGTCCGCAGCCACGGGCCGGTGCCCGACCTTCCCGCCGATCACCGGATAGAGGTGAGCGGGATCGGCTTGGAAAGCCGCTCCCTCTCGGTGGAGGAGCTGAAGAGCGCGTTCCCGACGCACACGGTGACGGCCGTGCTCCAATGCGCGGGCAACAGGCGCACCGACCTCCAGCAGGTCGGCAAGACCTCGGGCGACCCGTGGGACGTCGGCGCGATCGGCAATGCGGAGTGGACCGGCGTGCGACTAGCCGACGTGCTAAATGCGCTCTGCGCGCCGGACGCGGACGACCTCTTCGTGGCGTTCACCGGCGCGGACGAGGTGGCCGTAGAAGGCGAGGAGGCGCCGTTTGGCGTCTCCATCGCCATGGCCAAGGCGCGGGCACCCGACGTGCTACTCGCCTGGGCCATGAACGGCGAGCCGCTGGCGCCGGAGCATGGCGCACCGCTGCGCATGGTGGTGCCGGGCTATGCCGGCGTGCGCAGCGCCAAGTGGCTGACCCGGATCGAGGTGCGGGACACGCCCTCCGACGCCCCGATCCAAGCGCACGACTACAAGCTGTTCCCAGCCGACGTGACGAGTAAGACCGTCGACTGGTCTCAGGGGCTGACAATCGAGGCCATGCCGCTCAACGCCGCGATCTGCTCGCCCGGCTCGGGCGATAGTCTGCCAGCGGGGGAAGTGCGGATCGAGGGGTACGCCATCGCCTATGATCGCGGCATCTCGCGCGTCGAGGTATCGGTGAACGGTGGCCGGGACTGGCGGCAGGCGACGTTCGCCGGCGATCCGGAGGCGCGCTGGGGCTGGCGGCGCTGGTCGCTCGACAGCACGCTCGCGAAGGGGCGCCAACATCTGGTGGTGCGCGCGTTCGATGATGCGGGGCAGGGGCAGCCCGAGCGGCCGGACACGATGTGGAACTTCGCCGGTTACCTCTGCACCGCCTGGCACCACGTCCACGTGCTGGTGGAGTGACCGCGACGTTGGCAGCACCGGATCTCGCCTTCTGGGCCGATGCGATCGGCCGGCTGGTGGTGGCGACGGCGGCCGGCATGGTGCTCGGCTGGGAGCGTTCGCGCGAGAACCGGCAGATCATGGGCCTGCGCACGCTGGGCTTGGTCGGTCTAGCGAGCTGCATTGCGGTGCAGGCGATCGTGCACAGCGGCCTTCCCAACGTGAACGCCGACGCGGCAGGCCGAGTGATGCAAGGCATCCTCTCGGGCGTGGGCTTCATCGGTGCCGGCGCCGTGCTACGCGTCGGCCAAGGACAGGAGGTGCACGGGCTTGCAACCGCCGCATGCATCTGGGTGACGGCGACGATCGGTGCCGCGGCAGGGCTGGCGGTGTGGCCGCTGATCGTCGGTGGGCTGAGCCTCGCGATGCTGGTGCTGTTCGTCGGCGCACCGCTCGAACGCCGCATCCGCGATCGTGCCCGGCTGACCCCGGCCGAGGCCGACCGAAAGGATGTGGAGCGCAAGCCGTAGCTGCCGGCTTACGGCGCAGATGTCCTGACTTCCTGCCGTAGCGTATGTCCGGCCTTATGCGACAAGAACCAGCCTCATCCTGCGAGGTAGCCGGCGAGTTCCTCCGGTGCTCCTTGAGGGAATGATTGCCGCAGAGCTGCGCTGCCGTCTCCACAACCGAAACGATCATGCTATCCGGCGTCCGGGCGAGCCGGGGGCTGCGTCCACCTTGAGCTTTGGACATGACCAACACCGATACGCTGCCCGTCCTCGATCGCCTGCTTGCCTGGTCACTCAGCCACCGCCTGAGCGTCCCGCTACGCTATGCGGTCGCGACGTTGCTCATCGTCGCCGTGGGGATGTTCCGCGCGCTGCTGGTCGCCTCCATCGTGCCATGGCTGCTATTCATCCCAACCGTGCTGGCCATCGCCCTCATCCTGGGGCGCGGTCCCGGCCTTTATGGCAGCGTGCTGGCGGCGATCGTCGCCGGCCTGTCCATCGGGCATGCCAGTGAGCCGCTCTGGCTGACGGATACGCAATGGATCGGGAGCATCCTGTTCGTCTTCGTCACCGCCGGCATCGCGATCGTCGCGGCCGAGCTGCGCGCCGCCTTTGCCAGAGCAGGCCGGCTCGCGGGGGAGAAGGACGCCGCCCACGCACTGCTGGCTGAGCGCGAGGCATTCCTGTCGAGCGTGCTCGCCAGTTCGACCGACTGCATCAAGGTGCTCGATCTCGATGCCCGCCTGACCTTCATGTCGGAAGGCGGGCAGAAGGTGATGGAGGTCAGCGACTTCAACCAAGTCGCTGGCTGCCCCTGGCCCGACTTCTGGCACGATAAGGGCAACGACGAGGCGCGCGCCGCCATCAAGGCTGCCCGCGCCGGCGAGAGCCGCAGCTTCATCGGCAAGGCCGAGACGTTCGCGGGGACGCCCAAATGGTGGCATGTCGCCGTCAGCCCCGTGGTCGGCAGCGATGGCGAGCCCGAGCGCATCCTGTCGGTATCCCGCGACATTACCGCCACCCGCGAGAACGAGGAAGAGCGCAGCCAGCTCGTCCGCATCGTCGAGAACAGCGCCGACTTCATCGGCATGGCCCGGCTCGACGGCAGCGTGTTCTTCCTGAACGACGCCGCCTGCCACCTGGTCGGGCTGGACCGGGCCGCGGCAACGTCGGTCACCATCGCCGATTTCTTTCCGCCCGACGAAGCCGCGATCGTGCAGGACGAGGTGCTGCCGGCAGTAGCGGGGCAAAAAAGCTTGTCGAGCGAGCGCCACTTCCGCCATTTCCGGACGGGCGAACTGATCCCGGTGCTCTACACCGTATTCCCGGTGGTCGATTATGACGGCACCCCAGTCGGCTACGGCACCGTCACGCGCGATCTGCGCGAGCGCAAGCAAGCCGAGGAGCAGCAGGAGCTGCTCAACAACGAGCTGAGCCACCGCCTCAAGAACGTGCTGGCGGTGGTGCAGTCGGTCGCGGCGCAGACGCTGCGGCAGGCTGCCGACCTGCCGTCCGCGAGCGACGCGCTCGGCGCCCGGCTCGCGGCCCTGGGCCAAGCGACCGACGTCCTTACCGCCAAGTCGTGGGCCTCGGCCGACCTGCGCCAGGTGGTAACGCGCGCGCTCGCGCCACACGGAGCCGAGGAGCGGTTCCGGATCAGCGGTCCAGGGATCACGCTGCTGCCGCAGGTGACGCTTGCGCTGGCGCTCGCCCTCCACGAGCTGGCGACGAACGCCGCCAAGTACGGCTCACTTTCCACCCCTGAAGGTCACGTAGACCTATCGTGGGAGGTGACGCCGGGACCCGATGGCGAGGGCCCGCGTTTTCTGCTGCTGTGGCAGGAGGTTGGCGGCCCCGAGGTCCGTCCGCCCAGCCGTCGCGGGTTCGGCTCGATGATGATCGAGCGGTCGCTGCGATCCTACTTCCGGGGCAACGCCCAGCTCGAATACCCCGCGAGCGGATTGGTCTTCAGGCTCGACGCTCCGCTGGGCGATGCGGGCAAGGTGGTTGAGTAAGCGTCATGGGTCAGAGCATGCCGATCGCGAAGAGCATCCTCATCGTCGAGGACGAGGCGCTCATCCGCTTCAGCCTCGCCGACTTCTTCGAGGATGCCGCATATCGCGTGTTCGAGGCGGAGAGCGCGGACGAGGCCATCGCCATCCTTGATCGCGACAGCTCGATCCGGGTCGTGCTGACCGACGTGCAGATGCCTGGCTCGATGGATGGTCTCAGGCTCGCTCACTATGTTCGAGACCGCTTTCCCCCGACTGTGCTGGTGGTCACCTCGGGGGTGCTGAACCCGACCAAGGCCGACCTGCCGGTGGACAGCTTCTTCGTGCCCAAGCCGTTCGACACGCGGCGGCTGCTCGGCCAGATCGAACGCCTGACCGGCTGAGGTCAGACCGGCGCGACTTCCTGGAAGGCCTGTCTGATCTTCCAGGGCTGGAGCGGCTTGTCGAGGATCGCATGCGCATAGTCGCAAGGCTCGCACGCATCAGGCGTGCCGGTGATGAAGATGACAGGGCAGGGTCCTAGCTGCGCGCGGATCGCCCACACGGCGCTCGGTCCGGTTCCCCTGGCCAGCTTCACGTCCGACAAGATGACCTCGGGCGGGTGGGCAAGCGCGGCCGCAACCGCTTCCTGCTCGGTTTCCGCCCGGTCGACGGACGAGGCACCGCCTTCACGAGCGATCGTCTCGATATGCTCGCCGATGAACCACTCGTCTTCGATAATCAGCACATGGCACATGAGGCGATCCGATCTTGATCGGGGTCAACCTCTCGCGATCACAAATGGATGCACCTGCCGCGGTGCCTCGCCAGGAACGACACCCCATGTCGCTCGTTCGTAACGCGACCGAAATCACCGGGTCTGACTGGAGAAGCATCATGGGCGAGTTCACCGACAAAGTCAGCGCCGCCGCCAACAAGGTCGTCGGCACCGTCAAGGAAGAGATCGGCAAGGCGACCGGCAACGAGAAGCTTGAAGCGGAGGGCGATGCCCAGCAGCTCAAGGGCACTGGCCAGGACGTGAAGGGCAGCGTCAAGGGCGCTCTCGGCGATAACATCTGATCGCATGCGGGACCGCTTGGAAGCGGTCCCGCTCCACCTTGTATGTAAGGGGTCGGCTATGCGGATCATGATGATGGCACTTGCCGGCACGCTGGCGCTCGCAGGCTGTGACGGGCCCAAGCAGAAGGCCGGCGAAGCGCAGGATCAGGCAGCAGCGAATGCCGCCGGCGTCACCTATAACGGCAACGGCCCGAACGAGCGTCTGGGCAAGGCTCAGGACAAGGCTGATCGCGCCGCCGCCAAGGCCCGCGACGCACAGGCCGACGCGCTCAAGCAGCAGGGCCGCGAGATCAAGTCGGATGCCGATGCCAAGGCCGACAAGCTCGAAGAGCAGGCCAAAGCCATTCGCGACACCGCCAAGGATCAGGCGCGCACCCTCGACAAGCAGGCGGCGAACGTCACCGGGCGTTAAGCGCGCCTGATCGCATAGGGTGGACGCGCGTTAGTCGGCGATCCGCTCCATGTAGATCGTCTCGATCTCGCCGGCACGAAGCTCCTGCTGATCCGCCGTGACGATCCTGGCAGTTTCCAACCGGCAGTCTGCAAACTCCATCGCCGCCAGCACGACCTCTTGCACCGTGCCCTGCTGCAAGGGCTGGCCGTTCAGTTGCTCGTCTAAGGGGTCACGCGCTTCGAACAGCGTGGCCGGGGCGGCAAGATCTACAATGGTCATGGGGTCTCGCAGACAGCGGTGGCGACGGCACCATCTATGGTGTCATGGGTTAACTTCAATACGATTTTCAGCCACTCAGCTGCTGGACGGAATTTTTATACTTTCACAACCGTAACGAATATTGTGAGGAGTAGAACGTGGAACTTGGAAACAACGCCGTCGTCGCCGTTGTAGATGGCAAGAACCTCAAGCTGTTCAAGAATACCGGCACCGGGAGCACGCCCAAGCTCACCCCGCTGCCGGCGGGGGACGTCTCAACCGACAACAAGGGCTCCGGTGGACGCCATGCCAGCAGCTCGGCCAACCCGGCCGATCACCAGCAAGACGAGGACGCGTTTGCGGCCGGTGTCGCCGACAAGCTCAACAAGAAGACGATGTCGGGCGGGGTCGACCACCTCGTGGTCATCGCCGCACCCCGAACTCTCGGCGAGCTGCGCAAGCACTACCACAAGGCGCTCGAAGCCAAGCTGGCGGGCGAGATCGCCAAGGACCTGACCGGCCACTCGGTCGCTGATATCGAGAAGGCGATCGGGGCAGCCTGATCTCCCATACGCGGGCTCAACGTCGTAACGTTTTGGGAAGCGACGGAAGGAGCGGCGTTGCCGCTCCTTCGCTGCACGTCCTGGCGGACTGGTCTAACTGGCAGGGAGGGCGTGGATGGCGCCGATATGCCGCTGCACGATGCGATGGGTCTCCGCACCGAAGGCGCGATAGGCGGGGCTACCGCCATCACCCGCTTCCTTGGCGAAGGCTGAACCGTCGCCGTCGTGCAACGTGGCCATCTCCGATAGGTAAGCCGCGTCGAACGCCTTGCCCGACAGCCCCGAGAGATGGGACAACTTGCCCGCGAACTCCGCATTGGGTGTGGCGGAGATGGCCACGCCCTCGCTGGACGAGATCGCCTTGAGCTTGTTGCCGACTAACGTGTGATCATGAACCTCGGCCGTGGCGAAGTCGCGCACGTCCTGGGTCGAGCCCTTGGTCTCCGCGAGCTTGCCGGCCGCGACCTCGAACATGCCGCCCTGCGATACCTTGGCGACGAACGCCTGATCGGCGGAGGTGGCGGTCGCAGCCATAGCCGCGCTGGCGCCCAACGCCACAACCAGAAGAGCGATCGTGCTGGCAGATTTCATGTCAGGTCTCCGGTTGTTCTCTTCCTCAATGTCAGGTGCGCGGGGACGTTCCATGAACCGATCAGCGTTGGTCGGCGAATGGGAAGGGGAGGCGAGATGTCGCACATATCCTGAGTTCCGCGACAGCGCTCCCAGCGCCCGCGTTCTCTCGTGCGCTGGCGTCGCAAAAGTGGGTTGCACAATGCTGTCATTATGATACAGTTTTGCGACATGCTGATCGGCTACGCTCGTGTGTCCACCGACGACCAAGACCTCCGGCTTCAACGCGCCTCGTTGAAGGAGGCCGGATGCAAGCGGACGTTTGAGGAGAAGGTGTCGGGCGCGAAGCGCGACCGGCCCGAACTGGCCAAGATGATCGAGCAGTTGCGCGATGATGACACGGTGGTGGTGACGCGGCTCGACCGGCTGGCGCGCTCCACCCGTGATCTGCTCGACATCGCCGAAAAGCTGAAGGAGGCCGGCGCCGGCCTGCGCTCGCTGGCCGAGCCCTGGGCGGACACGACGTCGCCAGCTGGCCGTATGGTGCTGACCGTGTTCGCCGGCATCGCGGAGTTCGAGCGCGAGCTGATCCACCAGCGCACCAGCAGCGGGCGCGTGGCCGCGAAGGCGAGAGGGGTTCGGTTCGGCCGTCCGCCCAAGCTCACGCCTGATCAGGTCGCACTCGGCGAGCGGCTGGTGGGAGAGGGCACCTCGGTGAGGGAAGCCGCCAAGCTGCTCAAGTGCCATCACGCCACGCTTTACCGGGCGCTGACCGCAGCGGCGCTGGTGGCCTGATGCCGATCCGCCCCGAGCACCTGTTCCTATACCCGATCGACTGGCCGCAGCTTTCGCATCACGTCCGGTTCGTTCGGGCCAAGGGATGCTGCGAGCACTGCGGGCGTCCTCATGGGCAGCGCGTTTTCCACTTGGGTGACGGTCGCTGGTGGGACCGGAACCGGCTCTGCTGGCGCAACGGTAAGGGCCGGCGCGTACGGCGCCCGACGGAGGACCTTCTGGCTCGCGGCGCCTGGACGCCGGTGGTGCTAGCCTGCGCGCATCTCAATCATGACCCCAGCGACAGCGCGCTCCACCAGCTCGCTGCGCTCTGTCAGCGCTGCCACATGATCCACGATCGCCCCGAGCATCTTCGCCGCCGCTGGATGAACGCCCATTACCGGCGCGCGCTCGGAGACCTGTTTTACGGTCCCTACCCGCTGCTGGGCGCCGATTGGATCACGCCCACCCCGATTAGCATGTTGGATAATGATCGGTCGTTGTACGCCTTCACCCATGTTCGGTGACGCTTAACGCCGTTTCGCTAGAAAGACCTGTTAAGGGTGCTATATAAGGCCCTTCTAAGAGAACAGGTGACCTCATGGCTAGCACACTCCTTGCGGAAACGACGGCCAGCGTATCCGAGTTGAAGCGCAATCCGATGGGCACCGTCGCGGCTGGCGAGGGCTTTCCCGTCGCCATCCTCAACCGGAATGAGCCGGCTTTCTACTGCGTCCCTGCCAAGGCTTTCGAAGCGCTCTTGGATCGGCTGGAAGATGCCGAGCTGAACGCAATCGCTGATGCCCGCGTCGGAGAGCCCGTCACCAAGATCGCGCTTTATGACCTATGAGCTGGGATTCCTGGATTCTGCGCTGAAGGAATGGCGCAAGCTCGATGCGCAGACCCGGGACCAGTTCAAGAAGAAGCTCGCTGAGCGGCTCGACCATCCGCATGTCCCCGCCTCGAAGCTGTCAGGGGCGAAGGACCGCTACAAGATCAAGCTGCGCAACATCGGCTACCGTCTCGTCTATGAGGTCCACGATACGGAGGTGATCGTGATTGTCGTGGCCGTGGGTCGCCGCGATCGGAATGCGGTCTACAAGGCAGCCGAAAAGCGCACCGACACCGCTGCAACCGTCACGACAATGACGGAGGCACAACAAACGCCCGGCGATGCTGGTGTGAGCAAGCATCGAAGCCTGACCGGCAAGGGGCGCACCCTGCTCGATGCCGCCTCCGGGCGGGATGATGGTGATCTGGATTTCGAACCATCGACGCTGGGCGACATATCACGGCCGGCCGATCTCGACTGATGCCACGTTGTTGCACGCTGGCGGTTGCTCGCCTCGCCGTACGCGCCCTAGGATTGCTTCATGGGGGATAATGCTGACGTTCAACGCTTCATCGCGCAATGGCGCGGCACGGGTGGATCGGAACTCGCGAACACGCAGAGCTTCATCAACGGCTTGTGCCGGCTGATCGGGGTCGAGCCGCCACGCGGCAGCCGCACCGATGATGCTCAGAACGACTATGTGTTTGAGCGCCGCGTGTTCCAGGACAATGGCGACGGCACGGTCAGCTTCGGCCGGATCGACTGCTACAAACGCTGTGCATTCATTCTCGAAGCCAAGCAGGGCAGCGAGGCCGATCGCGCCGCGGCCGAGCGTGGTGAGGACGATCTCGACCTTTTCGGCCAGACCGCCTCTGTGCGCCTGAAGCGGGGCACCGCGCGGCGCGGCACACCTGGTTGGGCAAAGGCGATGGTACAGGCCAAGGGCCAGGCTGAGCGCTACGCCAAGGCGCTGCCGGCGGACCATGGCTGGCCGCCATTCCTGCTCGTTGCCGATATCGGCTATTGCATCGAGGTCTATGCCGACTTCTCCGGGACGGGGAAATCGTATGCCCAGTTTCCGGACCGCTCGCGCTACCGCATCATGCTGGACGACCTGCGCGATCGGCAAGTGCGCGAGCGGCTGGCGGCGATCTGGGAAGCGCCTACCAGCCTTGATCCCGCTGCCCGCGCGGCCCGCGTCACCCGCGATATCGCGGACCTGCTCGCCACCGTTGCCCGGCGGCTGGAGAAACGCGGCCACACCGCCGAGCGCACCAGCGGCTTCCTCATGCGCCTGCTCTTCACGATGTTCGCCGAGGACAGCGGCCTGATCCCGGAGAAGAGCTTCACCAACCTGCTCAAGGCGCAGCGGGCGGCACCGCAGCACCTGGAGCACCAGCTCACCGCTTTGTGGGCAGCGATGGATCGCGGCGAGTTCTCGCCCGCGCTTGGTGTGCCGCTGAAGCGGTTCAATGGCTACCTGTTCAAGGACCGCACCGCCATCCCGCTCGACGCTGAGGAACTGGAGGTGGTGATCCAGGCGGCCGAGCATACCTGGACGGAAGTCGAGCCCGCCATCTTCGGCACGCTGCTAGAGCGCGCACTCAACCCCAAGGAGCGCGCCAAGCTCGGCGCCCACTACACGCCGCGCGCCTATGTCGAGCGGCTGGTCGGGCCGACGATCATCGAGCCGCTGCGCGCCGATTGGGCGGGCGTGCGTGTCGCTGCGTCCGAACTGATCGACCAGGGTAAAACCGACGAGGCACGCCGCACGGTGGAGACCTTCCACACCCGGCTCGCGCAGACCCGCGTGCTCGATCCCGCCTGCGGCACGGGCAACTTCCTCTACGTCGCCATGGCACGGATGAAGGAGCTGGAGGGCGAGGTGCTCGACCTCCTCGTTGACCTCGGCGACGACCAGTATCTGGCTGAGCTAACCGGCCACACGATCACGCCGGAGAACTTCCTTGGGATCGAGATCAATCCGCGTGCCGCTGCCATCGCGCAGCTGGTGCTGTGGATCGGCTATCTCCAGTGGCACTTCCGCGTAAACGGCGTCGACCGCCCGCCGCCCGAGCCGATCCTGCGCGACATCCGCACGATCGAGAACCGCGACGCGCTGATCGAATGGGACAAGCGCGTTCTGGAGCGCGACGCGTCCGGCGCTCCCATCACTCGCTGGGACGGCGAGACGACCAAGCCGCATCCGGTCACCGGCAAGCCGGTGCCGGACGAGGCGGCACGGGTGGAGGTGTACCGCTACGTCAAGCCGCGAGCGGCCAAATGGCCGAAGGCGGACTTCATCGTCGGGAACCCGCCGTTTATCGGCGGCAAGGACGTACGCGACCGGCTGGGCAGCGGCTATTTCGAGGCCCTGTTCCGTACCACTGACGTGCCCGAAAGTGCCGACTTCGTAATGCACTGGTGGGACAAGGCGGCGATGGCGGTGCGCAAGGGCGGCACGCGGCGCTTCGGCTTCGTGACGACCAACTCCATCACCCAGCTGTTCAGCCGCCGCGTGATTGCCAAGCATCTCGGTGCGAAGGACAGCATGTCGTTGCGGTTCGCGATCCCGAACCATCCATGGGTCGACGAGAAGGACGGCGCGGCGGTGCGGATCGCGATGACCGTCGCTGGTGCCGGGAAGGCCGAGGGGCTGCTGCTCAACGTGGTGGACGAGAGCGCAGCGCCGGACCGAATTGAGTTCTTCGGCCGGATGGGGCTGATCGGCAGCGATCTGCGCGTCGGCGCCGATCTCACGGCGACCGTGCCGTTGAAGGCGAACGATCGTCTATGCTCACCGGGTGTGAAGCTACACGGCGACGGCTTCATTGTGACGGCGGAAGAGGCCATTGCGCTCGACCGCCGC
Source organism: Sphingomonas sp. GC_Shp_6 (assembly GCF_026540835.1). Classification (NCBI taxonomy): domain Bacteria; kingdom Pseudomonadati; phylum Pseudomonadota; class Alphaproteobacteria; order Sphingomonadales; family Sphingomonadaceae; genus Sphingomonas; species Sphingomonas sp. GC_Shp_6. The sequence continues at coordinate 19,295 of NZ_JALNUO010000024.1, forward strand.
TCCGTCACCATTGCACGAGGTGAGGTGGACACCCTCGCGCACGTCCGCACCGGGCTCGGCCAAGAGCCGCAGGTAATCTTCGACTATCGCAACGGCCGCGACCTCGCCTCACATTCTCGCGACGTAATGGTAATCGATCTATACGGGTTAAACGAAGCGGAGGTTCGCGACCGCTACTCCGCGATCTACCAGCATTTGTTGATGGCCGTTCGACCGCAGCGGGAGGGTCAAGCCGCTCGGAGCAACACGGTCGATGCGCGCCAGTATGCCGCGCAATGGTGGTTACTTGGAAAAGCCCGACCAGAACTGCGACGCGCCTTTGACGGCCTGCCACGCTACATTGCCACCATTGAAACAGCGAAGCACCGCACGTTCCAATTCCTGCCGATAAGCACCGTGCCCGACAATAAGCTAACCTGCATCGCCACCGCTGACGCCCTTACGATGGGTGTGCTGTCCAGCCGCTTTCATGTTCCTTGGGCGATCAGCAGCGGCGGCCGCCTGGGAGTTGGCGACGACCCTGTTTACGTGAAGTCCCGCTGCTTCGACCCATTCCCGTTTCCCGCCGAGGTGACCGAGCCGCTTGCGGACTGCATCCGCGCCGAGGCCGAGGCGCTCGACGCGCTTCGCAAGCGTGTGCTCGCCGAGCATGCCGACCTGACCCTGACGAAGCTCTACAACGTTCTCGAAGCGTTACGGGAAGGCCGCTCTCTCACGGATGCCGAGCGCGACATCCATAATCGCGGCCTCGTCACGCTTATCCACCAGCTTCACGAAGCCCTCGATAACGCCGTGGCCGACGCCTATGGTTGGGGCGACGATCATCGCGCCGGTACGCTGAACGAGGAGACGATCCTCACCCGCTTGGTCGCGCTCAACAAGGAGCGATCGGCGGAGGAGGCGCGCGGGCTGGTGCACTATCTGCGCCCTAAGTTCCAAGACCCCGGCTATCGCTCGCCGGTCACGACCACCCTTGATCTCGGCGAGGCGGCGGTGGTGCCGGTCAGCAACGTCATCCTGTGGCCGTCGACTTTGCCCGAGCAGGTCGGCGCGGTGCAGTCGATCCTTGCGGCCGCGCCCGCGCCACTTGAAGCTGCGGACATCGCCCGCAGCTTCAAGGGCAAGCGTGCCGCCAGCGTCCGCCCGGTGCTCGATGCGCTCGCCGGCCTCGGCATGGCCCGCCGCCTTAATGACGGGCGGTATGCCGCCTAGCGCGGAGAGCCGGTGTCAGAACCGACCGGTTGTGACACAAGTAAGCGTCCAGTTCGCCGCTTGCGGGTGCGGCGCTGCGCTACGTGGAGTCATCGCGGTAAGTGGGACGGAGCCGCGGCGTCGGTCTGCAACAACGATAAGGGGCGATCGTGTCGGATGCGATGATACTCGGTGCTGCGCCAGGCGGATTTATCAACCGAGCTCCAGCATCTTCTTGTCGGTGAACAGAAGCAGCGTCGCGAGCTGATTATTTGGCAAGGCGAACGATTGCTCGGCGATCGTGAACCGTTCCGCTGCCGGATGATCAAACCACCAAGACGCCTTGCCCACGACAGGCTGCTTGGATTCCGGAGCGCCGGAAAAGAGCGCTTTGAACGCCGGGCTCTCTGGTTGCAGGTCCGCCCTAGGAAACCATCTGTCAGGTACGATGGGCGGACGACGGAACCAACGCATTCCCGTCTGTGCGTGGCAGACGAGCATGGCCGGAAAGCGGTTGGCTTCCAGTACCCGGATCGCGGTAGCCGTGAGACTCGTCTGGAACTGCTCCGCCAATGACCTGACACCCGCGAGCGTCAGGCGGTCGAGATCTGCGGCCATGGGCCGGAAGATATACCCCGGCAGTAGGAGGTCCGACGCGTAGGCGTCGGCTTGAAGCTCCGGATTGGCTGCAATACTTGTGCGCCGGCCATCACTCAGCGGGCGACCTATGTCCCCGGACCGGCAGAGCAGGCAAACGCCGCGGTGCCTGTGCCAATGCCCGAGTTCGTGGGCGACGGAGAAGCGCCGGCGCCTGGGGTGGACGTGCGAGTCCACGGTGATAATTGCACTGCCGTCGCGTCCGACAATGCGAGCTTCGCACGACGTGAGCTGCCGATACTTCACCTTGGCACCGAGTGATCGGGCGACCACCTCGACGTCGATCTCACCTGGTTCCGTGATCCCGAGCGCCTGCAGCGCCAACTCCGCCGCATTAGGGACAGCCTTCATATGTCGGAATCTGCACCGGCGTCGCGTTCCAGTTCGGCCATGTCCTCCAACAAGCTGGCCAGATCATCGTCGCCATCGGCAATCGCACTTCGGGCGGCCAAGGTCATGCGGACGTCGGGATCGTTCGCCGCCGCGGCGAGACGCTCACGCATTCGAATGGGATCGAACGACACCACTTGGACGGCTGCACGTTCCACATCAATCTGTGATCTTATCTCCCTCAGTCGCGTCTTGCGGAGGAGCAATTCCGCTCTTTCGAGATCGGCAAGCACCACGACAAGGGCAGCCTCCGCGTCGACCTCTAGGTCGTCGCTGCCCAGAACCTCGTCCATGAAGAAGTCGTCGAGCGCGTTCAGGCGATCGCCTACGTCAATTGAGTTGCCGCTCATTGTTCCCATCCTCCTGGGAAGGCAGCCTGCAGCTTGCGCCTCAGCCGTTTACGAATCGTGGCAAGACCTTTGGCATCAACATCCAACAGTTCTTCCAACTGCCCACCTCGCATCCGGTCGCAAAGGCCTTCGACCAGCATCTGCAACTCCTCGTCGTCCGCAATGAGGTTTTCGATCACCGCCAGCACGCGCGCGTCATCACGGCTGGAGCCGAGTAGGCGCTCAGGGCTCGGCGCAGGGTCCGGCAGATCCACACCGTCCCCGTTCCCCGGCGGCGGCAGAACCGCGCGCCGTCCGGCGCGGATCGCGTCGATTTCCTCGGATGCCAGGCTCCGGATCGTGCCGGAGACGATCACCGCCGCTTCGGCCCCTCGTGGGAATCGACGACTTCCTGAAAGCAACCTCGCGAACGCCTCTTGGCGCAGGTCCTCAGCCGGCACGCTGCATTTGCGGGAGAACCAACGGGAGATCGCCTCAACCTTTGCCGCCTGTGCCGCACTCATTGCGCTAAGCGCATTACGCACCTCATCCGTCGAGAGATGATCGACTTCCCTTTCGTCCGCTAATTCCGCCACGTCGTGCACGCCGTGAACCTCCCCCATTTTTAAATGCGGGCTTTCAAGAATTCTCAGACATGCCCTGCTCTGTGTCCGAGTTCGCGGCCTCGCCCGCATACACCATTGAAGGGATGATCCTGCCTCGTTCAAGGCCGAGGCGCGATTTCCTCCATAATGGAGCTAAAGCGTGGCAAAGAACTGGAACCATGATCGCGCCGAAAAGCACATCGAGCGCAAAATCGGCGACGTGAAGACAGTGAAGATCGTCGACTATCACCGTGACATGTCGCTCGAGGACATCCCGGGCAACAAGGCCTATCGCGTCGACGGCGTGCATCTCTATGCAGACATCCTCAACCTCAGCGACATGCTTCATGTCACGGCGGACGAAGGCGTGACCTGTCACAAGCGTACGCTTCGGTTCCTCAACCTGCACTATCGCGCCGTGCACCGCATCCTCAGCCGCTGCGACACGCGCCGGGTGGATTTCCACAACCAGCGGCTGCACGCTTTGGTGGCAAGACCCTCGAACAGCGAGTCCGACGCGGAGGCGAAGCGCATCCGTCGCGCCGTGGCGATCGCGCAACTGATCATCGACGTGCTGCAGGAGACGGGCGACGCCGACGAGTCCATCCCGAATGCCAAGGTGCGCGTCGGCATCGACTCGGGCGAGGCGCTCGCGGTCAACAACGGGCGCCGCGGCGGGCGTGAACCCCTTTTCCTTGGCGCGCCGGCAAACCACGCAGCGAAGATGTCCGGGGGAGGGGACCGGGTAGGCATCTATCTCACCAACAATGCCCGCGAGGCGATCGGCCTCGACGCCGTGGACAAGCCCGCGTCCAAGGCGCTGACGACAGGCGAGATCGAGGAGTGTCAGCAGGCAGCTGATCTCGGCGTCTCGAAGGACACCATCGTCAAAGAGTGGAAGGAGGATCTGGAAAAGCACCCGATCGGCGCTTTTGCCTTCTCGCGCCATACGCCTCCTCTCCGCACTCTCGACATCACGTCGCTCACGCCGGGAAACTCCAGGCGGCAGGAGGCAGCTTCGGTGTATGCGGACATCGACGGTTTCACCGCTTATGTGGCCAAGCACATCGACGACGCGCCGGAGGACGTCGTGCGTGTCTTCCACGTCATCCGCGCCGAACTCGACCGCGTCCTAACTTGCGACTTCGACGGCCGCCGCATTCGCTTTATCGGCGACTGCCTTCACGGGCTGCTATGCGATGGCACGGTGCACACCACCGACGATCCCGAGACGGTGAGCACCGCGACGCTCTGCGCGGGCGCGCTCCGCTCCAGCTTCGATCTGGCTTTGGAAAAGCTGGAGGGCGAGGAAATCGACGTTGAGGGTCTCGGCTTGGCGATCGGATTCGAGTTTGGCCCGATGACCGTCAGCCGGCTAGGTATGCAGGGTGACCGCGTTCGTTGCTCTGTCAGCCGGGGCGTGCTGACGTCCGAAGCCGAACAGTCGCGCTGTGGCGGCGATGAGACCGCGATCGGCGCCTCCGCCTACGATGCCGGGACGCAAGCGGTGCGGGATTTGTTTGGAGCGAAACGCAAGGCCAAGGGTCTCGATTATAACGAGACCGTCGAGGCCCTTTCCGAGAAGGGTGACGAGACTGCGGCCGTGGCGAAGCGGGAGGCGTTCGCCCTGGCAGCACCTGCCATCGCATCGGCTTCGGAACGGGTCGTCCGTCCCTACGCGGAACTGAAGTGACCGGCACATCGCCCCTTGATTTGCTGGCGGCCTGCCTCCCGGCCCTCGGCGCGACCGAACTCGGCCGCGGGCCGGGCCAGGAACTCATCATATCACTGCCCGTGACGCTCAGCGACGGCCGGCGTCCTGTCTATCAGATCCACGCGTCCGTGACGGGGACGTCGGCCTCGGCGAAGGAGGTGACTCCAACGCTGCTTCCCGCCTTCTGCCCGGAGCGTCACATCAACGCCGACGGCAGCTTCTGCCTCTACTGGCGCGCCGTCGATGACATCGCTATCGACGGTCCGGATGCGGCGCTCGCCTGGTGGGAGACCCTGGTCCGCTTCCTTCAGTTACAGGCGCGGGCCGCGCGCCGGCGCCGCTGGCCCGAGGGCCAGGGCCGGGCGCACGGGGCTGCTGCACTGCACCAGTATCGGGCTGAGAGGGCGGCGGAGCGGCTCGGAAATCCGATAGCGACCGACATGCAGGAAGGCAGGCTTTCCTTGGTTGTCCGGGGAAGCGGTGCGGAGGGACCCGGCATCAGGGTCATGCGCGGTGGAGATCGCGTCTATGCCGTCTGGCTGCGTAGCAGGCGCGTCGTGAATCAACGCCGCCCATGTCTTTGCAGTGAGGGGAGCCGGCCAAGGCCGCGGACTATGCGGTCCTGTAGCGACCACGCTGAAGCCGCGGCCACGCTCGCACTGGAGCTGCATTCGATGGCGGAGCAGGAGCGCCGCTTCTGGGACGTGTTCGCCGGACATAAGTGCTGCGGAACGATGGACGATTGTCCCCTGGCCAAAACAACACCAGCGCCCGTCGCGAGCAAGGCAGCGGCTTAGGCGCGAGTATGGAGATTTGTTGATGGTAAGTCTCAAGGACCGGTTTGATCAGGAAGGGGTCGTTGAAGCGCTTCTGCGACAGCGGCTCGTGCGCGGCGAGCGGCAGCTCGCGGTAAAGCTTGCAGAAGCCGGCATCACCGCCGAGTTCGCGCCAGGCGCGATCCTCATCGAGCAAGGCACCTGGGAGAACGACTTGCACTTCATCCTCGCAGGCGAGTTCGAGGTATTAGTCAACGGTCAGTATAAGCAGACGCGGGTTGCCGGAGAGGCGGTCGGTGAACTCGCCGGCCTCAATCGGTCCCGTCCCCGGACGGCGACCTTGAGAGCGACAAAGGAAAGTCTGGTCCTGAGCATCGGCCTGAGCGAACTCAACCAAATCGTCGGCACCGACGTCGACTTCTGGAAGGCGACGGCCGATGTGGTTGCCGATCAGCTCGATCACCGCAACCAGGAGGTCGGTGCCGCGAATGAACACCCCAGGATCTTCGTCATCTCGTCCAAAGAAGGGCTGCCGGTCGCACGTCAGGTCCGGCAGAACCTCGATTCCGACGAGATGCCGGTCTATCTGTGGGATCATGGCACCTTCGCCGTTTCCGAATATCCGATCAGCTCGCTCGAGGATGCGATCGAGCGGGCGGACTTCACTGTCGCAGTCGCAAAAGCCGACGACATGCTCGTGCTACGCGGCGAAACCAGCAAGGTGGCCCGAGACAACGTCCACTTCGAATACGGCATCTCCGTTGGCCGGCTGGGTCGAGAGCGATCCTTCCTGTTAGTCGAGGCGGATGCCAAAATCCGGCTCCCTTCCGATCTCGCCGGTCTGACCACCTTGCGCTATCAGGGCGGTGATCAGGACAAGATGGAGAGGTCGGTTGCCAAAGCTTGCGATCAGGCGCGGCACCGCATCGAGTTCATCGGCGTGCGTCGCGACCGTAAGGCGTCATAGGTTGGCATTCTGACGGCAGACACAACTGAGCCAATTTGATGGTCAGCCCGGTTCCCACCAGTAGCTGGATCGATAAATGTTCTCGGACGCACCCGCGAATGCCACCGTCCTGCTCTCCCACATGTCAACGCCCTTGCTCAGCTTCGCGTCTTCGTGGAGGCTGTCGTAGACCGCCTTTGAAATGAAGGTGCTGTAAGGATGTTCACGCAGGTCCGAGAGCTTCGCGGCGAAGCTCGGGGGGCGCCCGATCCAGATCAGGTCGTTGTTGTTTCGGATGCCCGCACGTACCGCCCTCGTAACGCCCACATCAATGCCGCAGGCCTGCCGAATTTTAACGTCGTTATTCCTCACCGATGCGAAACGGGCCGTCGCCTTTTTCTGGATCACTTCCTCCGTCGCCCACTTAATCTTGAGCGCCGACTTGACGGCGTTCGACCGTTTCGAGCCGCCAATGAAAACGCCCATCACGCGATCACCATCGAAGCTACGTATCTCGCCGCCATGGGCGCGCATGATGCGAACGGCACAGTCAAGGTAGGCCCGGATGATCTTCGCCGTAGTTTCCCAGGGGCACACTTTGGCGATCAGACCCGAGCCGGCTAGGTCCGCGTAGAGGAACGCCGCCTCGAGCTTAACGGCACCATTGGCCAAGGCGACGTCCGTCGAAGTCGGGACCTTCTGGCCGTCGCGTTCCTCGAAAGATTTGCTGAGGATGTCGTCAACGGCATCGGTGAGATCCGATTTCAATGCCATGTCCTCAGCCCTTCAGAAACGGAATGCGAGAATGCTCGATGGCAGTCATCGTTAGGAAGATGGCGAACGGCAGCAGTGTCGCCAAGGTAAACCGTATTGCTACCGCAACTGCACGATACTTCTCGCATAAAATAACCGAGTTCTTCCAGACCTGACGAAGCATGTCCGCGCGATATGCATCGTCGGTGACGGCTTCGTACTCAGCGATGAAGGCGCTCTCCGTTCTGTTCTGAATTGCGGCGAAGTAGATGATACTGTTCGGATCGCCCTTCAGGTCAGGGAAGTTGCAGCGATAGAGGAATGTGTAGGAGGCGATGAGTCCCAGCGCGAGGAACACGGCCGGAACCGCGATATACCATTGCTTCACGTCGCCGGCCTGCACGTTAGCCGCGCTAATCGCAAGAAGCGCGGAATTGACCGCGAACAAACCGCCCACCTTGGTGTCCACCCGAGGAAAGAAGCTCAGCACTCGAGAAAGCTGCGCTTCCGTGACGTCGATGTCCTTCATCAGGCGCTCCAAGCGATACGGGCCGGGCTCTTGCGCCCGTGCCCATCCATTTCTCGTCACTTAACTACGGAATGATCTACATGCCAGCCAAACACACTTGGGGCGACCCGATTCAAGAGTCTAGTTAATACAGCGGAGTAAGCGCCCGCTTCCGCGATAAGAATAGCGTTTACTGGGTGTCTACAATTGAGTTTGACCAGTGTCATAACCGAGCGGTTGTGACACGATACCGTCCGCCGGTGAACGCTCGCCAACCGCGGAACTGGCTGCTATTCGGCAGGCAATCGAACCCGCCAGGCCTCTGCCGTCACAGCATGCACACTTGGCGGGTCTTGCCTGCTGGATCGCTCTCCGGGCAATGGCGCCACCATCCCGGCCCAGTTGCTTATCCCTTTACGCCTCTATCGGCGCAGAAGATTGATCAGCACGGAAAGCATCAAAAGCAGCACCCCTGCCGATGCCAGCCCAGCTACGCACACCCTCGCTACCAGCAGCCCGTACCTGATCGCCGCCATCGGTTATGCTCCTGGCCTTGAAGCCGGCGACGCGCCGCTGGCGCGTCGTCGCTTCGGAACCGGGTGTTGGAAACCTAGAGCAAGCTAGGCGCGAACGCCTTTGGCCGGATGGCTTGGACATACGCGCCCGCCACCCGGTCGATCGAACCGGCTCTTGCTCTTCGAGGTTTCCACGCCTCGGCCGCGTCTCCGCGGCGACTGCGGTGTAACGGCAGGCAGCCGTGACCCGCAAGGCGGCGCGCCAGGGTGCCGCCGTATCCTACTCTTTCGATCCGACCTGGACCGCGCAGCGCACCGCCTTCCTGGCCTTGCCCGCCTGCTTGGCGCACGCCTCCAGCACCTCGCGGTTGGCGGTCGCCAGCCGGTTGCCCGCCAGTACACCGGCGAACGACCTGGGATCACCGGCCCGCATCAGCCGCTGCCCGCCCTCCCACATCGACATGCGTAGCGAACGCGCCGCCATCCGCTCCGGCAGCAGCCAGCTCGCCGGCAAGGCGCGCGCGATCGGACCGGCGAGAATCGCCCACAGCGCCATTCCGATCGCGAGCCCGGCGAGCCCGACCTGCCGCAGCCGGCGTCGCTGCTCACCCACCATGACATGGGAATCCAGGTGCCGGACGAGCCTGGCGGTCGTCTCGTCCATCCCTTGCTTGGCAGCGGCGAACTGGCGATTGTCCTCCCGACGCGCGTCGAAGCTCGCCGTCCTGATCTGCCGGCCGGTTTCCTCGGGCGTGAGCGACAGCGTCGGGCTCCTGGCCAACACGTCGACCCGCTGCGCGGTCGCAGTAATGTTGGCGGCGATGACGCCCAGCGTCTCGGAATAGTCCGGCGCATGGCCGTCGTCGGCCCGCTCAGCCGCCAGCCGCTCGACGGCCCAGCGCATCAGCGACACCTCGGCGCGCAGGCCTTCGAACGCCTTAGCGGCCTCGTCCTCGCCGTCGCTCGCCATCATCCGCCCCTGTTCCTTTTGCACTTGCAACCGATTGTGCTGCGCCGCACAAAAGGTGCGCCTTTCAGGCATCCTCTCCTAAAACTTCCGGGCTGCCCCGAGGGGCAGCCCTTCTTTTATCCGGCCGGCGCCAGCCCGGCTCGCGATCATACGGCTGCTCAGCTCGGCAGTGGCGCGCCGTTGATCGCGCCGATATGACGCTGGACGATGCGGTGGCTCTCGTCACCGAACGCGCGATACGCGGCACTGCCGCCGTCCTGGGCTTCCTTGGCGAAGGCCGCGCCGTCACCGTCATGCAGCGTCGCCATTTCGGTCAGATAGGCGGTATCAAACGCAGTGCCGGACAGGCTGGCTAGGTGCGACAGCTTGCCCGCGAACTCGGCGTTGAGGCTCGACGCGACGGGAACGCCCTCGCTCGTCGAGATGGTCTTCAGCTTATTGCCGACCAGCATGTGGTCATGAACCTCGGTCGCGCCGAAGTCGCGCACGTCTTGGGTCGATCCTCTGGTTTCCGCCAGCTTGCCCGCCGCCACCTCGAACATGCCGCCCTGCGACACCTTGGCGACGAACGCCCGATCGTCCGGGGTAGCGGTCGCGGCCATGGCCGTGGCGGCACCGAAGGCCAGCGCCGACGCGAATGGGATAGCGAGCTTCATAGTCTTTCTCCTGCTTCGCACTCTCAATGCGACATGCCTTCGGCCGTTCCGGTGGCTGAACACGTAATCAACCCTTCTGAAGATGCGCCTGAATGTCGGCGGTCAGCTTGCCGATCCTGCCGCAGAGCGCCTTGATCTCGGCCGCGACGGCACCGAAAGCCTGCCCGTGCGTGTCGCTGCGAGCGGCTTCGATCTGGGCGTTGAGCGCGATCATCCGCACCCCGGCATTGACCCGCGCCAGATCGTCCGTGAGGCGCGCAACCGTCGCTGCCGACGATTCCAGCCACGCGACGTTGCGCCTGGTAGACAGGCTCGCGTCCCGCTCGCCTTCAGATGTGATCTCCAGTTCCTTCGCGAAGTCCGCCACCAACTGGTTCATGCACGCGAGCAGCTCGGTCGCGACATAATCCGCCAAGTCCGATAGCAAGGCACGGTCTCCGCCTCCTTGCCGCATCGCTTTAACGAGCCTTGTGGCAGTCTCGCCGAACCGGTCGACGCAGACATCAAACGTGTCGCGCTTGGGCATCATGAACGCCGTCAACTTCGGCGATAGGTCCTCAGCAACGCCGATATCGGCATGATGGGTCGTCATCCCGCGTGCTATGCGCTTCCACTCGACCAACGTCTTTTCGGCATCGTCCAGACGTAGATCGCGCGTTCGACCGTCGTCGCTCTGAGCCAGAAGCAGAAACATCATGATCCGATGAGGGAAGAAGCGTAGACGTGCGCCGTCGTTGATGAGCCTGCCCAGCAGCGTCTTCCATCCGGCAGCGACCGTGAGGTCCCAGTCGGCACTGTCCGGAACCATCCGCATGATGTCGCTGCCTGGTCGAGGCGCCTGTCGGTCTATGGCCATTCCGCCCCTGCTTCGATGGTTCAAACCGGAATTGCAGCGATGACCGATCCGCAAATCGTGAAATTACGTTATTTTAGTCCGTCGCGGAAAGGAACCGTTTTGACCTCAAAATAGAACGTGACGGCTGGGCAGGATCGACTGGCACCGCCCCCCCCTTGACCTTTCTACCGTTCGAACCCGCGATCCTGCTGTCGCTCGCGCGCGCGCTCCATCTCGATCTGCCGTTGCAGTATCTGTTCGGGCGCCTGCCGGTCTCGGTTCAGCCCCAGCTCGGGCGCGCGCTGCGCCAGCTCGGCCCGCAACGCCGGGTCATGCCGCAGCCCGTCGATCAGCGCCCGGCCAGCGTGGCTGCTGCCTGGGCTGGCCTCGGCCTCCAGCGCCCGCCAGCGTTCCATGAACCGTTCGGCGCGGAGCTGCGGGTCGGCGCGGACCCGCGCCTCCTCTGCCATCCCCCGGATCGCGCCACGCACGTCGCCGCCCGCAGCGTCGCGCGCGAGCTGCGGGTTACGCTCGATCGCCGCGGCGAGGTCGCGCGCACCATCGGGTCGAACCTGGTCCAGTGCTTCGCCGGCCTTGGCCAGCGCCGTCCGCTGGTGCGGCAGCACCGGCAGGCGCTTCTCCTCCATACCGGCGACATCGACCGCGGCACGCGCATAGCGCCGGATCGCCACGTCCTGGTTCGGCCGGTTCGTGCTTTCAGATTCGTAATCGCGCGCCTGAGCCTCCGACGCCTTCGGCCGAAACCCGGCGAACATGCCGCGGGCCTTCGTCTCGACGAAGCGCACGATCTCCCGCACCCGCTCGGGCAGCCTGATCTCGCGCCGATCCGCAAAAGCACGAACCTGATCGTCCGGCTCAGCCGGCTCGGCCGCATAGTCCGCCGCCATGTCCTTCGCCCGATCGCGCGACAGCACCGCGGCGAGCTTGGCGCCGGACGCGAAGTCGTCGCGACCGTAGTGGAGCTGCACCCCGTCCCGGTGCCGCGACAGCGCGACATAAGCCGCGTGCCGATCCATGCCCGGCGTCGCCAGCACGTCCACCCGGTCGACCGTCACGCCCTGCGATTTGTGAATGGTGGCGGCGTAGCCGTGATCAACCGCGGCATAATCCTTCACGTCGAACCCGACCTGACGCCCGTCATCGAGCCGCACGCCCATCCGATCGGCCGATACCCGCTCGACCGTGCCCAGCGTGCCGTTCTTCACGCCCATGGAGCGCTCGTTGCGCAGGAACATAATCCGGTCGCCCGATGCGAACTGCCGCTCGCCCCGCTCCGCCTGCACGCTCACGTCCTGACCTAGATCCCCGCTCGCTCGCAGCCGCTCGCGCGCCTCGTCGTTCAGCTCACGCACCTCGGCGTTGGTGTGCGTGAGGATGATACGGGACCGCTCCGGCTCGGCCTGGCGCTGTCGATTCCAACCCTCCACCAGCCCCGCCCGCGCCTGCTCGCGCGTGTCCGCCGCCTGCACCATGCCATGGTCGCGATAGGCTTGGATCGCCTCCGGCGTCCGTCCGGTGGCAAGCCAGCGCGTCGCATCGCGCTGCCAGTCCGTCCGCTGCCGGCGTATCTCGGTGATCTCGGCCGCCCCGTGCGCTTCAGAAAGCGCACGAAAGGCTGCGCCCGCCTCGATCGCTTGCAACTGCTCGGGATCGCCCACCAGCACCACCTTGGCGCCGGCCTGGTCCGCGGCCGACAGCAGCCGCTCCATCTGCCGCGTGCCGATCATGCCGGCCTCGTCCACCACCAGCACGTCCTTCGGCCCGAGCTGGTCGCGATCCTTGCCCCACGCATGTTCGAGGCTGGCGATGGTGCGCGAGCTGATGCCCGAACCGCCCTCAAGATTCTCGGCCGCGATGCCCGACAGGGCGGCGCCGCGCACCGTGTAGCCGGCGCTCTCCCATGCCTCGCGCGCGACGCCCAGCATCGCCGACTTGCCCGTGCCGGCATAGCCGATGACGGATGCGAGCCCGTCGCGCTCGGTGATCCGCCCCAACGCGTCGCGCTGCTCCGCGGACAGGGTGAGCCCCCTGCCCTCGGCCGCATCGAGCGCTCGGTATACATGATCGGCGCCGACGAAGTGGTGACGCCCCTCCGCCAGCCGGTCGCCCGACCGTTCCAGCCGCGCCTCGGTTGCGATCATCTCGCGGCTCGTGAACCGCTCGTCACCGCGCCCGTCCCGGCCCAGCGCGACCAGCTCCGGCGACGCCTTAGCCGCCGCCATCACCCGGTCATACTGCTCCTTGCCCTCCGAATGACGGAACGCAAACACGGCCAGGTCGCGGGTGGTGAAGGTCGCCTGCGTCCGCGTAATCGCGTCCAGCGCCACACGCGGGTCGGCGATGATCTTCTCGCCGTTCTCGCGCGCGATGCGGCCGTGATCCTCGATCCGCTCGGCTTCCAGTCCCTGCCCCGGCCGCCGCGACGCCGCCGGCCCGATCTTGTTCTGCGGCTCAAGCGCGATACCCTGGTCGGCATAGGAGCGATGATCGATCCGCCCATCGATCCCCAGCTCCGTCAGCCGCTCGTTGACGTGGGCGCCCCACGCCTCCCGCCAGTGCTGCAACAGCTCGCCCCGGTTCCAGTCCCGCTCCTTCTTTCCGAACCCGTCCGCGCCTACCTCGCGCATCGCCAGCATGACATGCGCGTGCGGCTTCGGGCTGCCATCCTCCGCCCGGTCCCAATGTACGTTGAGGTCTGCGACCATGCCGCGGTCCACGAACTCGCGTTGAACGAAGTCGCGCGCGAGCCGGATGCCGTCCTTGCGATCCATCTCCCGCGGGATCGAGAACTCGATCTCGCGGGCGAGTTGCGCGTCCTTGCGCTTCTCGCCAGCCTCCACCTCGTTCCACAGCACGGTGCGGTTGTTTAAACGCTGCGGTGCCCCCTCCGGCAGCAGCACTTCCGAGTGGGTCACGTCCGCCTTGTTCGAGAAATCGTGATGCCGCCCCAGCCGCTCGTCGAACAGCTCGCTACCCGAGCGATAGGCGGCGGACGCGACAGCGCTGGAGCCGTTGGCGCGGCTGACCACCTTGGCGCTGAAATGGTAGATCGCCATCGCGCTCCGGCTTCTACCTTTCTGAGCGCACGTCGGCAACGACGTATAAGCGCGCACTCACAATCCGCTTCGCTTCTCGTGATTGACTTGGTGTCGCTGCTGGTGTGAACTGCCTACCTGATCCGGGGGCTTGGCTGCGTGCCTATACGGAGGGAGAAAAGGCACATGCGCAAGGTGCGCGATTACGACGCGGAGCTGAAGGCACTTGGCGATAAGGCCAAGGCGCTAAAAGCCCGTAAGGTCGAACAGCTCGGCCAACTCGTTGCCATGACCGGCGCCGACGCGCTCGATATCGAAACGCTTGCCGGTGTGCTGCTCGATGCGGTCGCCTCCAAGGATGCAGACGCGAAGGAGGCGTGGCGTGTGAAAGGCGCCGGCTTCTTTCAGCGGCGCGGGCGCAAGTCTGGCAAATCTGCTCCGGGCGACATCATCGATGCAGCTACAGCAGCGGACGGCGATGCTGCGGGTGGAAGCGGCGACCAAGCGAACGGATAGCAGAACCTGGGTCATGCAACGCCGCGAGCGAACCCGTCACCTGATCGAGCTGGGCGGCCTAGTTCAGAAAGCCGGCCTGGCTGAACTCGCCGACGACGATCGCGCAACCATCTACGGCGCATTGCTGGAACTGGTCGGCAAGACGCGGAGTGACGATCCCAGCGACACGCTCACGCTCTGGAAACGCCGTGGTCGGCGCGCGTTCGATTTGGAAGGCGACACAAAGGAACCGGCGACATGAGCGGCAAGGCGTATAGCGCGTGGCTGACCGCCGGCTTCGACATGTGGATGCTTGGCGCCGAAGCGGCATCGGTGATGGCGCTACGCACCGCCCGCATCGCCGCGGGTGGCTCAGCCGGCGCGGCTGAAGCCGAGTTGATGGTGACCGAGAAGGTCCACGCCGCGATCGAGCTACAGACCCGCCTTTTGACCGGCGCGCTGGGCACGACGCCGCTCGGCGCCACCAAGGCTTCGGTGAAGCACTACCGGCGCAAGGTCGCCGCCAACCGGAAGCGGCTATGCTCTACCTCGCGCTGAAGGCGGCGATCTCCGGCATCCTGATCGCCGTCGCCTCGACGCTCGCCAGACGCTACCCGGGGTTCGGCGCGCTCATCGCCTCGCTGCCGCTGGTGTCGGTGCTCGGCATGGTGTGGCTATGGAACGAGAAGCCTGACGCGGCGAACATGGCTGCCCATGCGTCCGCGACCTTCTGGTACGTCTTGCCCTCACTGCCGATGTTCCTGGCGATCCCGGCCCTGCTCCGCCACGGCATCGGCTTCTGGCCGGCGCTCCTCGCGGGATGCGCGCTGACGATCGCGCTGTATGCCGCCATGACCTGGGCCGCCCCACGCCTGGGCCTGCAACTGTGACCGACTCCCCTGCCCTCGCCCGCCCCTGGCAGCTCCTGACGGTCGGGCCGGGTAGCCATCACGTCACCCCCGAGCTGCACGACAAGCTGGTCCGCCTGTTCGACCTCCTACCTCAAACTCGCCTCATCGAGCTTGAGACGGACGCGGGCGCCGTCAGCGTGTCGCGCGACTGGCCAAGCGACCGCATGGAAGCGGTCGCCGGCATTGAGGCGGACATCGCTGCCCTACCCGGCATCGTCCGCCTGACCCTGTTCCAGGCGGCCTGAGCATGGAATGGTTCCGCCAGCTCGGCCGGGCCAGCCGCGCCCTCGCCCACATGGCCCGCCAAAACCCCGTCTGGGCGGTCCAGGGGCTCGTGTTCGGCCCGTTCCGTATCGCCAAGCACCTGCTCGGCGTCCTGGCCCTGACGGTAGCCGTGGCAGTCGTTCTCATCCTCGGTTTGGACGCCCTGATCCTCTACGGGGGTCTGAAGAGCCATCCGACGCTCGTCGGGCTGCTCTGGATACCGATCTGGCTCGCGATCCTGCTGGTGCCGCTGCGCGCGCTCTTCCAACCCATGATCCTGCGCTATGGCAGCGCTACTCAAGCCGACACTCACGGCACCGCCCGCTTCGCCACCGACGCGGAAGCACGTAGCTTGACCGGCGACACCGGCCTGCTGATCGGCCGCGACCGCAGGTCGGGTAAGCTGCTGCGCTACCCCGGCCCCGCCCACCTACTGACGATCGCGCCGACGCGCAGCGGCAAGGGCGTCGGCACGATCATCCCCAATCTGCTCGAATACCCCTTCGCTGTCGTCTGCATCGTTCCAAGGGCGAGAACGCCCGCATCGCCGCCCGCCAACGCGGCAAGTTCGGCCCGGTCCACGTCCTCGACCCGTTCGGTATCACCGGCTTGGCGCCGGCCGGGTTCAACCCGCTCGATCGCATCGACCCGACCGGCCTCGATGTCGCCGACGACTGCATGACGCTCGCCGACGCGCTGGTCCACGACGCCCACAACGAGCAGACGGAGGCGCATTGGAACGAGGAGGCCAAGGCGCTGATCGCCGGCCTGCTGATGCACGTCGTCGCGAGCGAGCCCGCCGCCACCCGCACCCTCGCCACGCTGCGTGACCACCTGACGCTGGCGCCGGCCGCCTTCGCAAGCCTGCTCGAACGGATGCAGGCCGCCGGCGGCCTGGTCGCCCGCGCCGCCAATCGCCAGCTCGGCAAGTCCGATCGCGAAGCCGCGGGCGTGCTGTCGTCGGCGCAGCGCCATACCCACTTTCTCGACAGCCCCCGCATGACTGCGACGCTAGGGTGCTCGGACTTCCGCTTCGCCGATCTCAAGGAACGCCCGGCAAGCATCTTCCTGGTGCTGCCGCCCGATCGGCTCGATACCTACGCCCGCTGGCTGCGCCTGATGGTCGCACAGGCGCTCACGGAGTTGGCACGGGCGCCGGGGCGCTCGCCCTGGCCCGTGCTGTTCCTGCTCGACGAGTTCGCGGCGCTCGGTCACCTGGAACCCGTCGAGCGCGCGATGGGGCTGATGGCCGGCTACGGCATCCAGCTCTGGCCGATCGTCCAGGACATCCACCAGCTCCAGGCGCTCTACGGCAAGCGCGCCGGCACCTTCCTGTCCAATGCGGGCGTGCTGCAGGTGTTCGGCGTCAACGACCAGCAGAGCGCCCAGCTCGTCTCTGATCTGCTCGGGCAGGAGACGGTGGTGTTCGACACGATGAGCCGGGCGCTCGACGCGCAAGGCAGCGGGATCACGTTCGGACAGCAGCATGTCGGCCGGCCGCTGCTTACCCCCGATGAGGTCCGCACGCTCCCACCCGATCGCCAGCTCCTGTTCCTCGCCGGGCAGCGGCCGGTGATCGCCACCAAGCTTCGCTACTACTCCGATCGCGAGTTCGCCGGGCGATACGATCCAGCCTGATCCCACACCCCATCAAACCGAACGGTGAGTTTTGGGGTATCGGCTCACCCTCCCCTGCCCTTTCAGCACGCGCAACGGTCGCAGGCACACACCGTCGGATTGGCTTGGCTTCCTCGGAAGCCCTGCGGCCCTAGGCCGCCTTGTGACGGCGATAGCCGGCACGCAACGAAGGCGCATGGTCTCGTAGGGGCCATTCCGCTTATTTGCCGCCGCTGCTTTCGTTTCGCTGAGGGTTAAGAGATTCTGTTAAATAGGAATCGTTAAGAAGGTTAAGCCGGGAAAATAGGGCAAAAAGGCGCGGATTTCTGCGGTGTTGTGAGCGGGTCTGGTGGGTGAAACCCCGTGATTCGGTGTGTGAAACCCCGATAGTGCGGTGGGTGATCCCCCGAAGCAAAGGTGGGTGAAACCCCGACTCCAGCGGTGCCTTGCAGAGCTTGCCGGGGCTGGTTATCCACAGCCTGAACGGATTTCGGCTCCGAAGCCGGCCATGATCTAAGTCACCTCGTCCCGCTCCCGGTGTGTGAAACCCCGATAGTTGCGCCCGCGGTGTGTGAAACCCCGATAGTTCAGCGTCGGGATAGCCGCTCCATGTGGGCGTCTACCTCGTCGGCATGCCGGCGATCGGCCTCGTAGCCAGCACGGCGCGCCTCCTCGACGCGCATCTTCTCGGCCAGCGCCATTGCCTCCACTTCCCCCCGGCGCCTGAACTGCACAGCGGGGCTCCTGTCGGTCGTCTCGGCCAGCTCCATCGCATATTCAGGGAGTTGGTCC
The DNA here is from genome assembly GCF_026540835.1 of Sphingomonas sp. GC_Shp_6. Lineage (NCBI taxonomy): Bacteria > Pseudomonadati > Pseudomonadota > Alphaproteobacteria > Sphingomonadales > Sphingomonadaceae > Sphingomonas > Sphingomonas sp. GC_Shp_6. The sequence goes on from NZ_JALNUO010000024.1 coordinate 37,275, forward strand.
GCCTCGATCACCCGCCGAAGCATCCGGTTGAACTCCTTAGGCTGGGCGTCGCTACCCGTCTTGTCGCGAAGCACCTCCACCCGGCACAACCACCCACCGCGCTGCGATCCGACGTGCTTGCGGGCGATCCGATACAGCGCGCGCTCC
>NZ_JALNUO010000025.1:0-27497 GCF_026540835.1 Sphingomonas sp. GC_Shp_6
ACCCGCGCCGCGCCCGAACTCACCCCGGCGCGCGCGCACCGCATCGTCCAGGCGGCGACTGCGCCCGCGGACGACAACACCGCGGCACCCCGCGCGCCGCGAGACACGATTGCCGACGAGATGATGCTGCGCCTGACGCACGACCTCCGCCGGCTGAAGCAGATCGCCTCGATCCAGCTCAAGATCGCCGCCAAGGCCGAGATGCTACCTGCCTATCGCGCCTGGTGCGATGCGCTGCTCAGCGCCGATCGCGCGGATGCCGGGACCGCGGCCGAGGTCCTGCCAACCATCATGGTCTGGTGCATCGACACCGGCGATTGGATGCGTGCGCTCGAACTGGCCGATCACGTCCTGCGCCATGACGTCGCGCTGCCGGCCCGCTACGCGCGCTCCGCGCCCGCGCTGATCACCGAAGAGATCGCGAGCGCCGCGCTGAAGCTCCAGGCGGCGGGCAAGCCGTTCCCGTTCGATGTGCTCGACGTCGTCGACGGGCTGACGGCTGGCGCCGACATGCACGACGAGATCCGCGCCAAGCTCCACAAGGCGATCGGCTTCGAGCTGGCGCGCGAGGCGGACGGCCGCCAAGGTGCGGAGGCGCGGCCCGCGATCGTCGCCGCCATCGCCGCGCTCGGCCGCGCGCAGCAGCTCCACGACCGCGTCGGCGCGAAGACCCGCATGGCGCAGATGGAAAAGCTGCTCGCCGCGAACCTCGCCGCCTTCCCGCCGCCCGCGCCCGAGGGTGGCGAGTCCGCGACCCAGCCTTCGACCGACACGAACACCGCCGGCTGACGCCGGCTCACCAGCTCGCCCCCCGGCGCTCGGGGGCGGATCGCGCGGGACGGGAGACCTTCGGGTCGCAGGGCCGTCGACCGGACCCGATCCCCACCCCCGAAAACCGGGCGGGCGGAATCGAGGACCGACATGCTCGACATCATCATCCAGCTCATGGTCCAGCTCTTGTGCGTCGCGGCGCTCGGCGTCGGCGCATGGGCGGCGCTGTGCGGGAGCGTCGGCGCCGCGACCCGCAATTTCTGGGCCAGTGAGGCCAGCCACTCGCCGACCGTCCGCGCCTTCTGCGCGCTCGCGGTCGCTGGGTTGGTGCTGTTCATGGTCGGCTCGGCCGGCGCCGTGGCGACGATCGCGTGACCGGCTTCATCATCCCCAACCTGCCAGCGGACACCACGTCACCGGAAGCCGCGCCCGCGGCAGAACCGCCGATCGTCAACGACGGATGGTTTCCCGACATCGATCCGGCCGATCTGCGCCGGCAGGTCCGCGTTCGCGACACCGTCACGATCGAGCGGCTACGCGCTGCCGTGCTGTTCGCGATCATCACGGTCGGCAACCAGCTCGTGGTGTGGCAGGCGGCACGCGCGGTCGAGGGTCGCAGCCGGCTGGCCGACGTGCCGGCACCCCAGATCGATGGCGAGAGCCGTCTGACGATCCTCTACCGCACCGCCGTCTATGCCGAGGCCAAGGCGCGGCTGGTCGAGAGCTACCGCGACACGGACCTGACCGGCGCGGGGCAGCGCAAGGTGGACGATCTCGACCCGTCGATCAGCGAGATGCGCCGCGACTCGATCCATGCCGTCCGCGACATTCTCGGCCGCACCCGCACGACGGTCGAGCTGATCTGATGGCCGATATGCTCCATGCCGCGCAGGGCGACACGCTCGACGCGCTGATCTGGCGCGAGCGCGCGCTCGGCCCCGCCGCGATCGGGGCGGTGCTTGCCGCCAACCCCGGCCTCGCAGGGCTCGGCCCAATTCTGCCGATCGGCACCGCCGTCACCATCCCCGCCGTCCCGGTGCCGACGATCGCGACCCGCACCCTCGTCCAGCTCTGGGATTGACCATGACCGATACCACGACCCCGACGCAGAGCGTCATCGTCCAGCCCGCGGCGGTCGCCGCAGCGCCGCCCCCGCCCCTTGGCGTCAACATTTCGGTGCTGAGCGAGTGGGCCATCGCGCTCGTCGCCATCGCGGCGCTCATTGCGCTGATCCACAAGAGCTTCACCCGCGAACTGAATCGCGATCTGCTGCAGGTCAACCACAAGGTCGGCAACACGATCGCGCGCGTCGACTCGCTGGAGCGGCTGCGCACCGGCGACATCGAGCGCATCGTGAAGGTGGAAACCACGATCAGCAACGTCGAAAAGGGCCTCGATCGGATCGATCGCAGCATCCACGAGCGGTTCGACACCCTGGCGGATTCGATCCGCGAGATCCGCACCGTCGCGCCGCGCGGAGACCGCGCGTGACCGGCGCCGGCACCGGCTCGCGGACGATCGATCCGCCCAAGGGCAAGCCCCCTATTGTGCCCGGCGCGTTCTTCGCGCTCGTCGCCGCGGCGGTGCTCGCGGTGATGCCGCACACCCGCGCGGCCGAGGGCGATGTGCCCCACACCTACCAGGACATCGGTGGCGTCTGGACGGGCGGCGTCGGGCACACTGGCGCCGACGTAAAACCCAACACGGCGGTCTCGCCGGCGCAGAGCGCGGCATGGCTGAAAGCGGATCTGACCGCGCACGTCTCGGCGGTGCTGAAGGCGACGCCGACGCTCGCCGAACAGCCGAGCGCGCTCCAGGCCGCCGGTGATTTCGCGTTCAACGCGGGCGATGCACGCTGGGCGGCCTCGCCTATGGCCGCGCTGTTCGCGCGCCGGGCGTGGCGCGAGGGGTGCGCCGCCTTCAGCGGCTACATCACGCGCTACCGCGCGCCGAAGCCCGTGGCGGGCGGATCGTGCAGCGTGAGCAAGGCCAACGGCAAGCTCTACTGCGTCGCGCGCGGCCTCGTGCGCCGGCGGGATGCAGAGCGCGCGATGTGCCTCGCCAGCCTGAAACCATGACCCTGAAGGATCGAGCCATGCTCCAGCTTTCCAAGCTCGCGGCGCGCGTGCGCGCATCCGCGCCCGCCGCCATCGCCTGGGCCAAGCGCCGCGCCGGCGAGCGATCCACCTGGATCGGGCTCGCCGCGGTCGCAGGCGGCCTCGGCAAGTCCGTCTGGGCCGATCACCTGACCAGCATGGCCGATGTCGTGCCGATGCTGCTCGGCGCTGGCGGTGCCGCCTTGGCCGCCGCCTCCACCAATCCTCGCGCGCCCGCGCCGGATGCGGACAGCACCCGCTGATCCACCACCACGAAGGAAGTCCCCCCATGAAGATTTTCGGTCTCACCATCACCACTGCCACCGTCCTCGCGGCCTCGTCCTCGCTGACGCACGTCGTTGCGGCCACGGCCAAGCCCGGCAACCCGGTCGGCGACGCCGCCATCGCCACGGCCACCGCGCTCGAAGACACGACCAAGTCGGGTGCCGATAAGAAGGCCGAGGTGGTGGCCGTCATCACCCCGCTCATCGTGGAAGCCGCCAAGAAGGGCGGGCTCGCTGCTCTCGCGATGGACGCCGAGAAGTTCGCCGGCCTCGTGGTCGAGGAGGTCGTGGCGAACCTGAAGCCCACGCCGCTCGTGCAGCTCGCCAAGGCGCTGCTCGCCGCGTTCGGCATCAAGGTGCTCGGCTGAGCGGCACCGGCCGCGTGCTGGAGGTGGTCGGGGCAAATGCCCCGGCCACCAACCAGCCGTCGCGTCGCGTCACGGTCGAAAAGCCGGACGGGAGCTGGGTCTGTTTCGAGATCCCGATTGGCTGTGATCCGCCGATCGATGCGACGATCTCCTGGGGACCGCATCACGCATGGTGGGATGGCCACAAGGTCGAAAAAGGCTGGGAACGCGATCCCGACGGACCACTGCCGTAAACGGAAAACTGTATGAAAAAGCCGGACGCCTTGCGCAAATACCTGCTGGCCGCTGTCGCGGCGCTCGCGAGCAAGCCCGAGAACCTGTCGCTGTTCGTCGACAAGGGGCGGATCGGCGCTCGGGCCGGGTCGCTGTCCTATGAGCATCGCTACACATTGAACGTGGTGGTGCAGGATTATGCGGGCGACATCGACAAGCTCTTCGTGCCGCTGCTAGCGTGGATCTCCGACAACCAGCCCGAACTGCTGCAACAGGACAAGCAGGAGCCGTTCAGCTTCGAGGCCGATCTGCTCGACGGCGAGCTGGTCGATGTCTCGATCGATATCGAACTCACCGAACGGGTGCTGGTCGAACGCACCGCGGACGGCACACGCGTGACGGCGCTCGGGGAGCCCAATCTGTCCGACGTGTTCGACGGGGTAGATCCGGCGACGCCCTGGACGGGTCTGCTCGACGACATCATCGCCGCAGGCGTCGCTGAGGCCGCATGATCGAGAATGATTTCGCGCCGATCGAACAGCTCGCCGGCGCAGCGCTGCGATCGATCGATCCTGCCGGGCGGCGCAAGCTGCTGCGGCGCATGGCGCGCGAGATCCAGAAGAGTCAGTCGGCCCGCATCGGGCGGCAACAGAGCCCGGATGGCGGCGCATTCGCCAAGCGCCGGCCGAAGGCCGAGCTGAAGCCGGGAGCGTATGCCGTTAAATTCCTCTACCCCAAGGGCGTAGCTGAGCCGCGCCTCGTCCACATGAAGAGCTGGGTCCGTCAGGGGCCGCTAATGACCGGCTTCGACATCGAAGCGGGCGGCATCCGCAGCTTCTTCTGGGACAAGGTCGCCAAATGGCTGCCGATCGCGCCGGGCGAGCAGAACGCGGGCGCGGGCAAGCTGCGCCGGCGCACGCGGATCAAGGATGCGGTGATGTTCCGCAAGCTGCGACAGGCCCGCAACTTGCGCGCGGACGCAACCGATCGCGAGGCATGGATTGGCTTTACCGGCCGGGCGGCCGAGATTGCGCGTGTGTCGCAGGAGGGCCTTATGGACCGGCCGAGCGCCAAGGCAAAACCCGTGCGCTATGCCGTGCGAGGCTTGCTCGGGCTTACTGCGACTGAGCGCAACCGAGCGCTTGACCTTCTGCTGGAGCATATCACCGCGGCCCCGTGATCTTGTAGAAAGCCTTTCTACAAGCCGGCGCCATAGCCACCCGGCATAGCTCGCGACGACATGGGCGGCATCATGGCCGCCAGCTCCAGCACCGTCGATCTCTCGCGCCTGCCCGCGCCCACGATCGTGGACCAGCTCGACCTGGACACGATCGTGGCGAAGATCGTGGCCGACCTGCAAACCCGGCTGCCCGCCTTCAATGCGATCGTTGAATCCGACCCGGCGATGAAGGTGGTGGAGGCTTGCGCCTATCGCGAGCAGCTCCTCCGCCAAACATTCCAGGATGCTGCGCTGCAGTTGCTCGTCGCCTATGCCACCGGTGCCAACCTCGACCAGCTCGCCGCGGTCTTCGGCATTTCGCGCCTCGTGGTGGTGCCGGCGGATCTGACGAGCAACACCGCACCGGTTTACGAAACCGACGACAGCCTTCGGCAGCGCGTGACGCTGGCGCCCGAAGCCTATTCGGTCGCGGGCCCCGAGCTGGCCTATGTCGCACATGCCAAGTCGGCGTCGGGCGATGTCGCCGACGCCAGCGCGGTGTCGCCGGCGCCAGGCGAGGTGCTGGTATCGGTCCTGTCGGCCACAGGCGACGGCAGCGCCAGCGCCGATCTCGTCGCGGCGGTAAACGCGATCGTGGCCTCGCCCACGATCCGCCCGCTTGGCGACCACGTCACGACGGCGTCTGCCAACATCGTTCACTATGACCTGACCGCCGCACTGACGACGTTCTCCGGCCCTGACGTTACGATCGTCCTGGCCGCGGCACGCGCCGCGCTCGATGCCTATCTCGCCACGAACCGGCTGCTCGGCCGCAACCACCGCATCGCCGGCATCATCGCCGCGCTGGACGTCGCCGGCGTCGAGAACGTCACGCTGGCCAGCCCTGCGGCCGATATCCTCTGCGACGATACGCAGGCTGCCAACGCGGCGACGATCACCATCACGCATGCCGGCTATGCCGAATAGCCTCCTGCCCCCCAATGCCACGCCGCTGGAACGCGCGATGGAAGGCGCGACAGCGCGGGTCGGCGCGATCGATATCTCGCAGGCCGCCGATCTGTGGAACCCGGCTTCGTGCCCGGCCCCAATCCTGCCCTGGCTCGCATGGTCGCTTTCCGTGGATTTCTGGGATGCCACTTGGTCGGATGCGGTCAAGCGCGACGCGGTCGCCACCGCCATCGCCAAGCACCGGCGCAAGGGCACCCGAGCATCGGTCGAGGAGGTGCTAGCGCGCTATGACGCGCTGCTCAGCGTGGTGGAATGGTTCGAAGCGAGCCCCCAGGCGGCGCCGCACACCTTCGAGGTTCAGCTCCAACTGGTGACCGCTGACGGCATCGCGCCGGGCGGGACGCGCTCCACCGCCGCGTTCGTCGAGGCGATCGTTCGCGACATCATCCGGGTGAAGCCGCTGCGCGAACATTTCACGTTGGCGCAGACGCTCCGCACCCGCGCGAGCGTCGCGGTGTTCGGCGTCGGCCGGCTGGCCGGCTTCGTCCGCGAGCGCGCGGCGCTGGCCGCCGACACGTCACCCTTCTGGGATCCGTGCCTGCAAACCGAGGACGGCGAGCCGATGCAGGATGATTTCGCCGTCTTTTACGAGGATCTGCCATGACACCGTCCATCACGCTCACGATGACGACGGCGGGCTATGCGCGCTTCACCGCGGCGCAACTCGGCGCGGGCATCGACCTGAAGGTCACGTCGGTGGGCGTCACGAACACGCCGTTCGTGTCCGCGCCGACGCTCACCGTGCTACCGGGCGAAATCAAGCGGATCGCGACGGTCTCCGGCGCCCAGGTCGGCAACAACACGGTTCACCTGATGATCCGGGACGCCACCAGCGATATCTATTCGGCAGTGGGCCTCGGCCTTTATCTGACCGATGGCACGCTCTTCGCCTTCTACGGTCAGCCTACGTCGATCTTCCAGAAATCGGCGCTCACGACCTTCCTGGTCGCGCTCGACATCAGCTTCCCGGATGCCTCGATCAACGCGATCACCTTCGGCGACACGAACTTCCTGAACCCGCCGGCCACCAGCGACACGGTCGGCGTCATACAGCTTGCGACGCTCCCCCAGGCGCAGACGGGCACGGACACCACGCGCGCGATCGTGCCGGCGGTTCTCGCCGCCATGCTGTCGCCGATCAACACGGCGATCACGGCCCTCCAAGCGGGGGCAGCCTTGCTGTCGACGGCGTTCAGCGCGCTGCTCGCGCGGACGATCACCGGCGGAGGCCTCGTGTCCGGAGGCGGCGATCACACCGCCAGCCGCGTGCTGACGGTTACCGCGGCAACTGCCGATCAAGCCGCCGCAGGCACTGATGCGACCACGGCGGTCACACCGGCATCGCTTGCGACGATCCTGGCCACGATCGCGGCTAAGGCACCCCAATCGCGCAAGGTCACCACGTCGGGCCTGCTCTCCGGCGGTGGGCCACTCAGCGCAGATTTAACGCTTTCAATCCTGAAGGCGACCGCCGCGTTGATCGCGGCGGGCACCGACGACGCCAGCGTCATCACCCCGGCGGGCCTGGCGAGCTTGCCGAAGCTGGCGGCGAAATCGGGCTTCCTGACCCTGCCCGGCGGCATCATCATTCAGTGGGCGGCCGGCAGCGCTCAGGCTGCGGGCAACGAGGGCACGCAGACGATCACGCATCCGATCGCGTTTCCCAACAATGCGTGGCGCGCCTTCGTCACCACCAACCTCGCCGCGAGCACGTCCTCGGGTGACGCCTTCTTCCAGACGATCGGCGAGCCCTCGCTCGGCTCCAGCGTCGTGCAGCGGCAGATCACGGGCAACCCGTCCGACAGCAGCGCGAGCACGCCCGTGCTGTTCATCATCGGCAACTGAGAGGCAAGCGACCTTGAGCTACCATTACAGCGCGGCCACCGCGAGCTTCTACCACGCCGACGTCCACGATGCGCTGCCCGACGATGCGGTGCAGATCTCCGCCGGCCAGCACGCGCGGCTCCTGGCTGGGCAGGCGAGCGGCAGGAGCATCGTCGCCGCCCCAAATGGCCGGCCTACGCTCTCCAAGCTGACCGCGCCGAAGCTCGACGAGCTGCGCGCAGGCGCGGTGCGCGCGGTGAAGCGCGAGGCGCGGCGCCGCATTCTCGCAGTCGCCACCATCGAACGACAGTCGAACGACAACGCGGCAATCGCACTGGCAGCGGTCGCGAACCTCCTTGGCAACGTACATGACGATCGCGGGGCAACGATAGCCGCGCTGCGGCGCCGCGCCGCGATCGATGCGATCCGCGCCGCCTCCGATCGTATCGAGACGACTATCGCCAAGGCGAACGCCGACGACCTCGCCGCGCTCGACGTCATGACCGTTCCGCTCTGGCCCGAAGGCTGACCTCATGGCAAAGATCTCCGCACTCGATCTGCTGACCGTCACTGATGGTACCGAGTCGATCCCCGTCGTTTCGGGCGGTCGAGCCAAGCGCATGTTGCTGTCCGCCCTCGCGAAGGCGGTGATCCCGTTTCTGGTCGCTTGGTACAAGGGCGACAAGGGTGAGCCCGGCGGCAACATCATGGCCATCGGTTCCAAGTTGCAGGCCGCTGGCCAGACCATCAACGCAGGTACGACCCTGGTTCGGGTGTCGGACTTTGATGGCCGCGGCATCGGTGAGGCGCCCTACACGTCGGCGGCGGGAGCCGACGCAACCACGCTCGCGAAATACCCACGATCGACCTTCCAGTCAGCAGACGGCCGTTACTTCGCTCGCGTGAAGGGTTCGCCTCTCATTACCGAGTTCGGTGCGCGTCCCGATGGCTCCCCGCAGTCGGCGATTTTCGCCGAGGCGATTGACTGGGCAACCAATCGCGGGGTCAACGAGCTGATCATCCCCACCACCGGCAGCGATCCGGGCTTCTTCCTCGATCAGACGCTCAACATCGAGAACGCCGTCACGCTGCGTGGCACCGGCACCGGGCGCGCCGGTGCAGACCAGTCGAAGTGCGTCATCAACGTTGCCGATGGAATCGATGGCATCGTCACTCACCGCTCCAACACTGGCCCCCGCGCTGGTCAGCCCGGCATCCTGGGAGCCGATGGATCCCGCATTCTCGGGCTGAAGCTCGTCGGTGGCAGGACACCGGGCACAGTGGGCCTGCGCATGCGCGCGCGTGCCGAGTTCGGGCAGAACGTCGTCAACTTTTTCGGCGGCTCCGTCAGTGTGGCGGTGGGCACCGGCTCTGGCGGTTCGACCGAGGGCAACGCCAACGCCTGGAGCGTGCACAACAGCCGGCTCGACAGCGCCAACGGACACGGTCTGGATGTTGACTATGCCGACGCCAATGCGGGTTCCGCTAGGGATATCGATGTGTCCGGATGCAATGGGTTTGGCGTTCGTGGCAACAGCTTCCTGTCGTGCATATACGGCAACATCCAGATGTCGGACTGCGGAACCTATCAGTATCGCAGCAACGGCACCTTCGCCGGCGTCAACTACATCATCGGCAACAGCTATTATTTCTTTGTGCCTGCGCCCTATGCGACGTCGGCCGATCTGGGTGCGCATGCGCCGTCGCTGACCGATCCAACCTACTGGCTGCTCGTCTATAAGGGGGCCAACGGCGCCTACCCGGTGTGGCAGCAAGGCGCGACCAACTACGCGCCGGGCGGCCCGTTCATGTTTGCAGGCCCACCGCTCGCGACGGGCATCTACACCGAGAGCAACCAAGGCCCCGGCATCATCCAGGGTGGCTCCATGCTTATCATGGGCACTCAAGGCGCAGGCGTGATCGGCAACGGCTGCTTTCTGACAACCGACTACACTGGGGCGCTGATTGCGAAGCGAGGCTTCGTTGCGCGCGATCCGACAAACCCAGGCCGTTACGCAGCGTTCGGCGATAACGTGACGGCCGGCAAGTGGGCCGAATACGGCGATCCGACCGTATTTCCCTCCGAACTCGCCTGGGCAATGCAGGATGCGAGCGAGATGGGGCTCGCGCATGGTTCCAACCAATATTTGATGATCCACGGGCAGAACCACACCCGGCCCAACCGCTTACGGCTCATCAACCCGCTCATTTCCGGCCTGCCGCGCGCGCCGGACAACGCCGGCGCCGTTAGTCTCGGCCTGCAAGCGGGGGACTGGTATGTCAACATCACCAGCCATGCTCTGACGGAGGTACAGTGATGCCCGGGATTATGCCGCAAATGGAAGGCTCGCTCTTCTATCAGACGAAAACCATCACGCAGGACGAAGCTCTGCGGCTGCTCAACCGGATCAATGGCATTTGGGCGCGCGTCGCGCCGGACGGCATCGAATACGGCATCTCGCCGATGGTGGCATTCCAAGCCGGGTTCGCGCCGAACTTCGCCGGCCACAACGTGCTGGCGGAGGCGACCGAGTTGCTGAACGCGGCAGATAGCGTGGATCAGGTTAGCGCGGGAGGCACCTTGTAGAAAGCGTTTCTACAAGTTTGCGCGCGCGCGGATGCGAGATCGCGGCGTCATGGTCGCAGCATGGCCGATCCTGCCGACATCCAGCGCCTCGTTGGCGATCTCGCGCGAATCGGCGTCGTGCAGTCCGTCGATCAGACAAATGCCACGGCCCGTGTCGCCATAGGCGATCTGCTCACAGGCGACATCCCCTGGGTCGCAGCGCGTGTCGGCGCGACCCGAGTATGGTCGCCCCCGAGCGTCGGCGAACAGGTTCTCGTGCTCTGCCCCGAGGGTGACACTGCCGCCGGCCTGATCGTCGGTAGCCTCAGCAGCGACGCCAACCCTCATGCTGGCAGCGATAGCTCCAGCGTCATCGTCTTCGCGGACGGGGCGTCGATCGACTATGATCCGGAGGCGCATGCCCTCGCCGTCATGCTCCCCACCGGCGGCACCGCACGCGTAGCAGCGCCCGGCGGGATCGTCTTTGAGTGTGACGTCGAGATCAAGGGTGGCCTGACGATCGACGGGCAGGTCTATGCGACCGACTCGATCCACAGCGACGGCGATGTGACGGCGAACACCGTCAGCCTCCAGCATCACGTTCACGACAAGGTGCAGGCGGGCACCGCCATCTCCGGGAAACCGATCGCGTGATCGGCATGGATCGTAGCACCGGCAAGCCACTCGGCGGTGCCGACCATCTCGCGCAGTCGATCGGCGACATCCTCGGCACGCCGCTAGGCAGCCGCGTGGGACGGCGCGACTATGGGAGCCAGCTCCCCGAGCTGCTCGATCAGCCGATGAACGGCCTCGGTCGGCTGCGCGTCTTCGCCGCTACCGCGCTTGCCATCATGCGCCAGGAGAGCCGCGCCCGCATCTCGCGTGTGGCGCTGGAGCGCACCGCCGTCGCCGGCGCCTTCGTGCTGCGCATCACCGGCACCCGCACCGACACCGCCGGCACCGCCGCGCAGCTCGATCTCACCATCCCCGTGCGCGCCGCCAGCGCGCTCACCGCCTGAAAGGACCGACCATGGCCGACTATCTCCACGGCATCCGTGTTACCGAATCGTCGGGCAACGTCGCCACGCTCGCGACCATCGCCACCGCTATCATCGGCCTTGTGGGAACGGCGCCCCTGGCCGATCCCACCATCTTGCCGCTCGACACGCCCGTGCTGGTGAGCGACCTTCAGGCCGCGATCGTCGGCGCCGGCGCCACGGGCACGCTAAAGGCGGCGTTGACGGCGATCTCCGAACAGGTCCGCGCGCCCGTCGTCGTCGTGCGTGTGGCGCCCGGCGCCGACGAGCAGGCGACCGAACTGGCGCTGATCGGAACCGACGTTGGCGGCCATAAGACGGGCATGCAGGCGTTGCTCGGCGCCTATGCGCTGCTCGGCGTGCGCCCACGCATCCTCGGCGTGCCGGGGCTGGAGAGCGAGGCCGTCACCGATCAGCTCGCCACGGTGGCCGCGAAGCTCCGCGGGCGGGCCTATTGCGCCGCGATCGGCGCGACGATCGCCGACGTTACCGCCTATCGCGCCAAGTTCGCCCAGCGCGAGCTGACGCTTATCTGGCCCGACGTGGTCGAGCCGATCGATGTGCTCGGCACGCCGGGCATCACGCCCGCCGCGGCGCACGCGCTCGGCCTGCGCGCCGCGATCGATCAGGATCAGGGCTTCCACAAGACGCTGTCGAACGTGCCGCTGGCGAGCGTCACTGGCATGTCGCACCCCATCTCCTTTGACGTCCAGGACGCGGATTGCGATGCTAACACGCTCAACGCCGCCCAGGTGGTGACGCTGGTGCGGCTGAACGGCGCGATCCGCTTCTGGGGCAACCGGACGTGCGCCGATCCCACGAGCGACTTCACGTTCGAAAGCGCGTGCCGCACCGCCCAGGTGCTCGCCGACACGATGGCGCTGGGCTTGACGGCGTATCTCGACCAGCCGCTGCGGCCCAGCCTTGCGCGCGATATCGTCGAGGAGATCAACGAGCTGTTCCGCCGCCTCGTGCGCGCCGGCCGCGTGCTGGGCGCGACCGCATGGTTCGATCCGGCGAAGAACGCGACGGCGACGCTGAAGCAGGGGCGCCTGCTGATCTCGTACCGCTACACGCCCGTGCCCCCGCTGGAGCGCCTCGATCTCGATCAGGAGATCACGGACGAGTTTCTGGCCGACTTCGGCGCACTCGCCGCGGCCAACAACTGAGCCGCCCCGCTCGTCTGACCTGACCACCCTCCCGGAGATACCCCGATGGCCCTGCCCCGCAAGCTCAAGAACCTCATGCTCTTCAACGCCGGCAACGCCTATCTCGGCGAAGTCGCATCGTTCACCGCCCCCAAGCTCGCCCGCAAGATGGAAGAGTGGCGGGGCGGCGGCATGGACGGCCCCGTCAAGATCGACATGGGCAGTGAAGCGCTGGAGGCGGAATGGTCGTGCGGCGGCCCCATGCGCGACGTGATCCGCCAGTTCGGCGTCATCGACGCGACGGGCGTCCAGCTCCGCTTCGTCGGCGCCTATCAGCATGACGATAGCGGCGATGTGGACGCGATCGAGATCGTGATCCGCGGGCGCCACGAAGAGATCGACATGGGCGAGCAGAAGGTGGGCGACGCCGGCGAGTTCAAGGTGAAAACCGCCATCGCCTATTACCAGCTCACCTGGAACGGCGTCGTGGAGATCGAGATCGATCTGCTCGGCATGGTGTTCGTCGTGGGCGGTATCGATCGCCTCGCCGAGATCCGCGACGCGCTGGGGATCTGATGCCCGGCCATGGCGGCGCGGTGCCTCTCCGCCGTGCCCGCAACCACAACCCGACCGAGGCCTGCACTCCGCGCCAGTGGCGCGCGGAGGCGCAGGCCGAAACCCAGAAGGCCACCACCATGATCGATGCCACCAACACCACCACCGCCGACGCTCCCGAAGGTCCGGGGTTCACCCTCGACGAACCCGTCATGCTGGGCAACACCGAACTGCTGCCCGCCGGGACGCGGATCAGCGTCCGCAAGCCCGATTCCGGCTCGCTACGCGGCCTGAACCTCATGGGCCTGTCCCAGATGGATGTCGTGCAGCTCGAGCAGCTCGCGCCGCGCATCACCATGCCCATCATCCAGAAGGGCGCCCGCCTGGGCGCGGCCGACCTGATGCAGTTCGGCGGCGAGGTACTGGATTTTTTGCTTCCGCGAGCAGCGAAGGCGGCGGTCTCCCACAACTGATCGACGACGCCATGGCCGATCTCGCGCTCGTGTTCGGCTGGAGCCCTGAGACCATGGACCGGATGGACCCGGCCGAGCTGATGCAGTGGCGCGCGCGCGCAGCCGCCCGCCACAATCCCGAGGACTGAGACGATGGCCGACCGCGACCTGCGCATCCGCATGCTGCTCGAAGCGGCCGACCGCGTCACCAAGCCGCTGAAGGATATCGCCGGCGGCGCCGGCCGCGCGTCGACGGCGCTGAAGGCCACCCGCGACCGCCTGCGCGAGATCGAGCGGGTGCAGGGCGACGTCGAGGCCTTCCGCAAGCTGAAGAGCGGGCTCGCCACCACCACCGACGCGATGGAGGCGGCGCGACAACGCGCCACCCAGCTCGGCCGCGATCTCGCCGCTACCGAGGCGCCGACGCGCGCGATGGCGCGCGACTTCGCCGCCGCGAAGCGGGAAGCCGAGCAGCTCACCCGCCAGCACCAGGCCGAATCGCGCGAGCTGACGACGATCAGGGCCCGGCTCACCGATGCCGGCGTCTCGACCCGCCACCTTGCCGCGGCCGAGCAGGCGCTGGCGGCCGATACGCGTCACACCAACGCGGAGCTGCGCGAGCAGACCGAACGGCTGGAGCAGCTCCAATCGCGCAGCCGACGGTTCGGCGCAGCCAAGGCGCAATTCGGGAAAGGTCAAGAACTGGCGGGCAGCCTTGCCGCTGGAGGCGCCTCCGCGCTCGCGGTCGGCGTCGGATCGGGCACCGTCGTGGCGGCCGTGGCAAAGGATGCGATGAATCTTGAGGACAAGATGGCTGGCGTCCGCAAAGTGTCGGGCATGTCGGCGCTCGAAATCGGGAAGATGGCAGCGGACATTCAGCAGATGACCCGCACAATCCCCCTCACCGCCGTTGAACTCGCCGGGATCACTGAGGACGCCGCCGCGGCAGGCGTCGGTCACGGCATGAAAGACCAGCGGCAGCAGCTCGTCGATTTTGCAACCCAAGCGGCAAAGATGGGCACCGCGTTCGGCATGAGCGCGGACGAGGCCGGCACCACCATGATGGCATGGCGCGAGGCGTTTCAGGCTCCACTCCCGGAACTGAAGCGGCTAGGCGATCAGGTCAATGCGCTGAATGCCAAGTTCGGCGGCAAGGGACCCGAGATCGCACAGGTGATCGAAAGTATCGGGTCGCTCGGCAAGGTCGCTGGGGTGTCCTCACCCCAGGTGGCAGCGCTCGCATCGCGGCTTAGCTCGCTCCATGTCGCGCCGGAAATCGCCGCGACGGGCATCAAAAACCTGATGCTGCAGCTCAACATGGGCTCGTCGGCTCGAAAGCGGCTGCTGATGGGGTACAAGGCGATCGGCGTTGACGCGGTCGCGATTGCAAAGGGCATGCAGACCAACGCCGGTGCCACGATCCTGGACGTTTTCGATCGTGTCGCGCGGTTGCCGAAAGTGCAGCAGACCGCGACCCTCACGAACATGTTCGGTCGCGAATCCGTCGCGCCGATCGCCGCGATGCTCACCGGCCTCGATCAGCTAAAGGCGCGCTTCGACCTTGTCAGCGATGCATCGGTTTATGGCGGACAAGTACAACGCGAATACGATAGGCGGCTGGCGACTAGCTCTAACCAGCTCAAGCTCGCAGATAACCGCTTCACGGCGCTCAAGATTACAATTGGCACTCGCCTGCTGCCCACGATCAATCTCGCGGCTGACAAGCTCGGCGCGCTTTTCGATCGCTTCAACGCCTTCGCGTCCGAACACCCCAAATTGACGCAGGCGATGATTGTCAGTGTCGCGGTGATTGCCGCCATGCTCACCGTTCTGGGCGCACTCGGCATTGCGCTCGCCGCCATTGTCGGGCCGTTCGCCGCTGTCGCCGCCGTCGCAACCTTTTTCGAGGTCGGCATGCTCCCGATCATCGGCATTGCAGCGGCCGTAGTGGTCGGGATCGGGCTGCTCGCGGCAGCGGTATACCTGATCTACAGCAATTGGGGACCAATCGTCGGCTGGTTCGGGCGTCTCTGGGCGAGTGTCCGTGCCGGCATCTCGGGATTTGGGACGTGGCTTGCCGATGCCGGGCGATGGCTGATCGACGGCCTGGTGACCGGCATAACGAGCCGCCTCGCGGCCCTCAAGAGCGCCGTTGTAGGCGCAGCGAACATGGCCGCAAGCTGGTTCAAGTCTGCGCTGGGCATCCACTCGCCCAGCCGAGTATTTCATGGCTTCGGCGGCTACATGATGCAGGGGCTGACGAACGGTATTACG
Organism: Sphingomonas sp. GC_Shp_6; assembly: GCF_026540835.1. NCBI lineage: Bacteria > Pseudomonadati > Pseudomonadota > Alphaproteobacteria > Sphingomonadales > Sphingomonadaceae > Sphingomonas > Sphingomonas sp. GC_Shp_6. The sequence continues at coordinate 15,777 of NZ_JALNUO010000025.1, forward strand.
GACAACGAGGATGCGCCGGTGCGGCGCCTCGATCGTCTCTCACGTCGCGTCCAAGCAGCAATTGCGACGGGTGCCGCATTCGGCTCCATCGCTGCGCCGGCGCAATCTGCCTCGCCGGCGGCGGGGCGCATGGCCGGGCAGCCGCCCTCGAACCACTATGAAGTGCACTTTCACCCGTCCGCCGGGATGGACGAGCAGGCGCTTTTCGACAAGTTCGAACGCTGGCACGCCGATCAGGAGCGTAAGAAGGGCGCTGCTGCCCGATCGGGCTATGCCGACACGCCGGACTGGGAGTGACGCCGATGCTCTTGGCCCTCGGACTCTTCTGCTTTGACATACCGACGCTCGCCCATGACGAGCTGCAACGCCGCATGGACTGGCAGCATGCGCGTAGCCAGCGCATCGGGGCGCGCGACGCCGTCCAGTATATCGGTCCCGGCGAGGACAAGATCGCGCTCTCGGGCCGGGCCATGGCCGAACTGAGCGACGGCCCGGCTTCGCTCGATCAGCTCCGCACCATGGCTGACAAAGGCGAGGCCTGGGCGTTAGTCGACGGCACCGGCGGCGTGCTCGGGGCTTTCGTCATCACCGGCATTGATGAGCGGCAGAGCGTCTTCCTGCCCGACGGGACCGCGCGCCAGATCAGCTTCGGCATCGAGCTGCTGCGCGTCGATGATCCGACGAGCGCCACAGCGTGACGGTCGCCAATATCCACGACTTCCGCTTGACGCTCGCCGGTCAGGATTTGCGCGGCACCCTCTACGACGAAGCCGCAGCGCTGACGGACATCACCGCGAAGGTGCGCCCGCGCCTCGTGTCGCTCACCCTGTCGGAAAAGCGCGGTGGCGAAGCCGATCAGCTCGATCTTGTGCTCGACGACACCGATGGGCTGCTCGCGCTGCCGGCGATCGGCGCGGTCCTGAAGCTCCAGCTCGGTTGGAAACAGGGCAGCGACGTGAGCACCGGCCTCGTGGACAAGGGCAGCTTCACCGTCGACGAGGTGCAGCATGCCGGCCCGCCCGATCAGGTAACGATCCGGGCGCGCTCGGCCGATTTCACCGGCGCGCTGAAGGTGCGCCGCGAGCAGAGCTGGCACGCCACCACGCTCGGCGCGATCGTGAACGAGATCGCCGGCAGGCAGAAGCTCACCCCGCGCTGCGCGGCGACGCTCGCCGGCATCGCCATCGACGGACAGCACCAGAGTCGGGAGAGCGACATGGCGTTGCTTCGTCGCCTCGGCCGAGAGCACGATGCGGTAGCCACAATCAAGGGCGGCGCGCTGATCCTCGCGCCGATCGGCACCGGCACCACCGCCAGCGGCAAGCCCCTGCCCGCGCTGGCACTCTCCCGCCGCGCCGGCGATACGCACACCTACCGCGTTGCGAAGCGCGAAGCGGCCGAGGGGATCAGCGCCGGGTGGCATGATCGCAAGGGCGCGCGCCGCCAGTTCGTGACGGTGGGCAAGGCTGACGGGGCAAAAAAGCTATCCCGTACCTATGCCAACGAGGCCGACGCGCGCGCCGCGGCGCAGGCGGCAAAGGGCCGCGCCGAGCGAGAACCCGTGTCGCTAGATTGGACGCTCGCGCTCGGCCGCGCTGATATCTACCCCGAACAGAAGGCCAGCGTCAGCGGGTTCAAGGCGGCGATCGATGCGGTTGCCTGGGTGCTGACCGAGGTGACGCACCGCCTCGACCAAGGTGGGTTCAAGACGGCGGTTAAGCTAGAAAGCACGTAGGGCTATTCTTTAGCGCGAAGTTTCTTTCGTGCAGTCCGGCCCACGTCTTCGCCGATTTTCATTCCAACATACAGAGCGTAGCCTATAAATATCAGAGGAAGCCCGCATAGTACCAGCACTATGTAAGTTAACAACATATCGTTCGCGGACGATGCGCTGACAACAGCAATGACCATGGCGATTGCGGCCCACGAAAGTGGCAGGGCAATGCAGCCCTTACGTCGATTAGACATCGCCATTAGAACCCCAATGCCTCGTCCCACGGCATCACTCGATGTACAGCAGCCACCTGTTCGTTTGGAACCTCAAATATCGCCATCGGATTGAACTGCCGGAGCACAACGACGCCGGGCCGTCGCTTTACGAGCTGCTTTATGAGGACATGCCTCACCTCTTCTCCATCGAAGGTCGGCCCCCGCAATTGGACAATCACGTCCTCTCCGATTCCGGGCGCCCGGCGTGGGTCCACAAGCAGCCTTCGGCCCGGCTCGTGGCGTGGCTCCATAGAATGGCCGGACACTTCCACGACGTAAAGATCGGGACGGCCCGTGACCCCGATCGGCCGCGCCATGAAGTCTAGCGGCGCGGCCATGTGTACTTCCGTTTGCTCTACCACAACCGTTATACCGCCGTCATAGCTGAACTGAACGTCAGCTCCGAGGGCAGTGCCATATATCGGGAGCGTTTTTGGCAAACGCCGCAACGCATCCGAATTAATGGTGTCTGCGGGAAATGTTCTCTCGATTGCAGTATCGCGGCCCAATAGCCATTCTGCGGTTGTACCTAGCTCTGCTGCGATAGCATCGAGACGGCTAGCGCTAGGCATGTTGCCGCGTTTTATATTCCGGATGATGTCGGGATGCCCGACCGCCACGGATATCTCGCGCGCTGTCACATTGCGCTCGGCTAATTTCGCCTCGATGCGCTCTTTTAGGATTTCGGGGACGGCATTCATGCCGCACCTATGCCCCAGGCGGAAAAGCCGCGCGAGCGGCGTATTTGCCGTTGACGTGTGCGGCGTATTCGCCGTACATGACCGCTATGAGCGATACCTACGAAGACGCCCTGCGAGTCATCGCTGAGAGTTATGGTCGGGCAATCGCGATCAGCGGAGGCATGTCTCTCGCGCGCGTCGCTACGCTTGTCGTCAACCGCGGATCGTTCTTCAAACGCCTGGAGAACGATACATCCTTCTCCGCCAAGAACCTGGATCGATTTGCCGCTTGGTTTCGCAACGAAGGTCATTGGCCTCATAACACCATACCGGAGGAAGCCGCAGCGGCGCTATTCAGCATAGGTCGCCCTCCGATCTCTGCCGCACAATGCGGTAAATACACCTCGGCCGCCCAGTGCGATCTCGAGACAATTTTGCAGAAAGGTCGCGCGGCATGACCAAGGTGCGCACCCCCCTCACCTCGGCCGACGCGATGACGCGCGTCGCCGGCCTTCTCGGCTGGGCAGAGGTGTCCCGCATCGCGCGGCGCACGAACAGGTGCGTGCGCAATTGGTCCGACCCGGATCATGGCGCATCGGCGCCGATCGACACGGCGCGCAACCTGGAGGTGGCGTACCGCGCGGCTGGAGGCGACGGTTCGCCCTTCCTGGAAGCGTTCGCCCATCAGGTCGAGCAGCAGCTCGCCGCCGCTACGGCATGCCAGACGGCACTGATCGCCGATTGCGCCGATGTGTCGCGCGAGACCGGGGAAGCCGTCGCCTTCAGCCTCGTGCTCGCCCAGCCGGGCGCCAGCCCACGCGACGCGCTCCGGGCGCTCGCCGAGGCCGAACAGGCCGAGACCAAAATTCGCGGCCTCGTGCGCCGCATCAGCAGTTTCCTTCCGGCCGTCACGGGATCGGTCGCGGGGAAAGCGGGGGGACCCAACCAGTGAAGATGAAGAAGCCTACCGCGCCTCGCCTGCCGTCCATCGGGTGTCCGCATTGCGGCACACGTTCGATCGTCCGGTCGAGCGAGGCCGTGACCGACACCGTGCGCGAGCTGCGCATGGTCTGCGACAACACCGATTGCGGCTGCCAGTTCGTATCGCAACTCTCGGTCATCCGGATCGTGCACCAGAGCGCGACGCCCAACCCGGCGGTGCGCATCCCTTTTGGGCGGTGGCCGGCCAAGCCGGCGAACGACGATCACCCCGCCCCGGCGAATGACGAAGGGCTGGGCGCCGCGCTCGCGGCCATCATGACTATCACCTGATCCCGGCGGCACCGCGCCGCACCCGTTCCCCGAACTGCAATTTACCCGGCGACGACATGCGCCGCCGGGAACGCCCCCGGCTTGTCTGAAGGACTGACCCCTTTCCCATGCGTCCCGACCTGCACAACGAAGTCACGAAGCGACTGGAGGCCGATTTCGGCCTGAAGCAGAAGGGCACCTATCTGCGCGGTGGCAAGTGCCCGACCGAACACGGCGGCTGCGGCAAGCGCGAGCTGTGGACCGGCGCCGACAAGCCCTGGGTGCTGCGATGCGGTCGCGAGGATAAATGCGGCGCGACCTTCCCCGTAAAGCAGCTCTATCCCGACATCTTCGACGATTGGTCGAAGCGCCATAAGAAGACGCCCGAGAACCCGAACGCTGCGGCCGACGCCTATCTGATGCACGGCCGCGGGTTCGATCTGCTCGGCCTGCGCGGCAGCTACAGCGAGGAGTGGTATCAGGATCGCGAGCTGGGCATCGGCTCGGCTACCGTCCGCTTCCCCCTGCCCGGCGGCACCTATTGGGAACGGCTGATCGATCAGCCCGGCCGCTTCGGCAAGAAGAAGGCCAATTTCGGCTATGGTGGCTCCTACAAGGGCCAGTGGTGGTCCCTCCCCAGCGTGTCGATGGCGGCGCTCGCCGGCGCCCCGGAAATATGGCTTTGCGAGGGCATCTTCGACGCCATCGCGCTGACCCAAACGGCGAAGGTCGCCGCGGTCAGCCTGATGAGCTGCAACAACTATCCGGAGGCCGCGCTCGCCGCGCTGCGCCACGCCGCCAGCGCGATCGGTCGCGCGCCGCCCAAGCTGATCTTCGCCTTCGACGTCGGCAAGGCGGGCACAGATTACACCCGCCGTTTCGTGAAGCGCGCGCGCGAGGCCGGCTGGATCTGCGGCGCGGCGCAGGTGCGGCCGGATGGCGAAGGCGACAAGCTCGATTGGAACGATCTCGCCCAGCGCGACAAGCTCACCGCGGCCGATCTCAACGACTATCGCTGGAACGGCGAGGTCACGATCGCGCCAAGCGCATCGGCCAAAGCGCTGCTCTTCTACGAGCGCGACAAGAACGGCTCCTTCCCCATCGTGTTCTCCGGGCGCCAGCTCTGGGCCAATTTCTCGATCGAGCGCATCCAGGCCGTGCATCAGGCATGGATGGAGTCCGACGACTCCGAGCTGGACGATTACAAATCGCTGCCCTTCATCGAGCAGTGGAACAAGGCTGCGGCCGAGGCCGTCGAGATTTCCGAGCTGGCGAATTGCGTGTTCCGCACGCTGTATTTCCAGCGCGATCCCAACCTCGAAGAGGGCGCATATTTCCTGCGCGTTGATTTCCCGTACGAGCGGGTGAGCGTTAAGGCGACCTTCTCCGGCTCCGCCTGCTCGACCAACGGCGAGTTCAAGAAGCGGCTCGCATCGATCGCGGCCGGCGCGCAGTGGACCGGCAACCAGTTCCAGATCGACAAGCTGATGCAGCGCCAGTGGGACAAGCTGCGCACCGTCGAGGCGATCCAGCACACCGGCTATTCGATCGATCATAGCGCGTGGATCTTCGGCGATCTCGCGGTGCATCAGGGCCGTGTCTACGAGCCCAACGAGGAAGATTTCTTCGTCCTCGGCAAGCGCTCGGTCAAGCTACGCACCACCGATCGCATGCTGCGCATCGCCTACGATGCCGACAAGTTCGATCAGTCATGGGTGCCGCACCTCGTTACCGCCTTCGGTGCCAAGGGCATTGTGGTCCTCGCCTTCTGGTTCGCCAGCCTGTTCGCCGATCATATCCGCGCCGAGCAGGATAGCCTCGCCTTCCTGGAAGCGACGGGCATCCCCGGCACCGGCAAGTCCACCCTGATCGAATTTCTATGGAAGCTCGTCGGCCGCGCCAATTACGAGGGCTTCGATCCGACCAAGGCCACAAACGCCGGCATCGCGCGTACGCTGGGGCAGGTTGGCAATCTCCCCGTCGTCTTCATCGAAGGGGATCGCGGGCAGGAGACGCTGCACAGCCGCCGGTTCGAGTGGGACGAGCTGAAGACCGCCTACAACGGCCGGGCGGTTCGCACGCGCGCCATCGCCAACGGCGGCATGGAGACCTTCGAGCCGCCGTTCCGCGGTGCGATCGTCATCGCCCAGAACGACACCGTCGAGGCGTCGCCGGCGATGCGCGAGCGCATCATGGGCATCCATTTCGACAAGGCCCGCTTCTCCCCTGCCACGAAGCTCGCGGCCGAGACGCTGTCGGCCATCCCGGTCGAGCAGATCAGCGGCTTTCCCGTCCATGTCGTGCGCCGCGAGGCGGCGATCCTCGAAGCCTATCGCGCCGCGTTCAAGCGCCACGAGACCGGCATGCTGAAGCATCCGGGCATCCGCAACGGGCGCCTGGCGAAGAACCACGCGCAGCTCGCCGCGATGCTCGACGCGATGCGCCTTGTGGTGACGAACCTGTCCCAGCACGACGTGACCGACGCCCACGCCTTCATCCTGTCGATGCTGGAGGATCGGCAGCGCACCGTCGAGAGCGATCACCCCCATGTCGAATGGTTCTGGGAACGCTTCGACCACATGCAGACGGTCGAATCGGACACGCCGACCAACCCGATCGATCACAGCCGCGTCACCGAAGTCCACGCGATCAACCTTGTCCAGTTCGAGCAGCGGTGCGGCGACATGCGCCTACAGATGCCCTGCGCCGCCAACGAGCTGAAGCGCCTGCTGAAAACCTCGAAACGCCGAAAGTTCGTCGAGGTGAAGCCGATCAACTCCACCCTCGGAAAGACCGTCCTCTGCTGGGTCTTCCGCACCGCCAACGCCACCGCCCGCTGAAGGAGCCACGACCATGCACGTCTGCACCATCACGTCTCGACACACCGGCAAAGCCGCCGGCACCGCCGCGCTCACCCCCGCCGCTTATTTCGCCCTCCGCCGCGCGGCAGCGGGCTACAGCATCGACGCGCTCGCGCGCGCGCTGCTGATCCTCGCTGATAACCGGATCAACGGGCCGCGGCCGAACCTGGACGAAACCCGCGCGCGATACCGCCGCATGCGCGACACCATCATGCTCCTGGAGCGCCCCGGCGCCGCCACCGGCGACGCCGATCTGCTGCTCGCCATAGCCAGCCTGATCCCGTTCGATCGAGCAGTTTACCGCCAGCTCGCAACCGAGCCCGCCCATCGCCACCCGCGCGTCTGCCGCGGCTGCGGCTGCTCGCAGAGCGATCCGTGCATCACCGAACAGGACGGCATGGAGCATGTCTGTCGCTGGGCGACGCACACGGCGTGCACGCGCTGCATCACCGATGCGATCGCCGGGGCAGTTGCAGCATGAACGCGATGACCATGCGCATGGTGCGCGATGCCGGCGGCAACGTCCGCCACATCCCGACGGCGATCGTCGCCAAGCCCGGCACGAAGAAGGCGAAGGCACGCCACGTTCCGGACCCGATCAAGACGAACGGCGACACCGCGGCCGAGGAGCTGCGCCTGTTGATTGAGCGCGCCGAGCGCATCGTGGAGGAGATCAGGGGCGCCCAAGACGACCTGAAGGACGTGCTCGCCGAGGCGAAGGGCCGCGGATACGACGACAAGGCGATCCGGAAGGTCATGTCGATCCGACTCAAGAAGAAGGAGGAGTTCCAGGAAGAGGAAGCGATCCTCGAAACCTACCTCCAATCGCTGGGCATGATCTGATGCGCCCGCGTTGGCACAACGATCACGAGCTGCTCGCCGCAGTCGCCCGCCGCCTGCTCGCCCAGCGTGTCGAAGGCTATCCCGCGCTTGTCGATGCCGGGCGCCTGTCGCCGGCCGCGGCCGACGCGGGCATCCGCATCATGCGCGCCGTCGCCATCGGCTGGCGCCTGATCGCCGCGATCGAGCCCGAACCCGAATGGCTTGGCGACCCCGAGCGCGAAGGCGCATGGCCGTTCGAACGCGTCGCGAGCCTGACGATCGCAGCCCGGAGCGCCCGCGTCGCGGCCGACACCAGCTATGGCGACCCCGAGGCGATCGGCTTCGCCGATGCCGTCGACGCGCTGCTGTGGTGGGAGACCGCCGAGCCGAGCGCCCGCTGGCTCACCGACACCACGCGCGCCCTGCGCGCCCAGGCCGCGGCCGATCGCGGCGCGACGGCTGCCCACGCCGACCAATGGAGACAGGCCGCATGAAAGCCGCCACGCCCGCGCGGACCCACGCGCTCAAGATCACCCTGCTCGTCCTGGTCGCGATCGTCGTCGCGCCGATCACCGTCGCACTGCTGCTCGCTCGCATAGCAGGAGGCCGCTGATGCCCCGCGCCACCCAAGCCAAGGCTCGCCACGCGGAGATCGGCCGTCTCGACGCGACCAGCCGCACCCGAGCGCTCACCGAGAGCGAGAGCCGGCGCCTTGAAGCGCTGCTCTACCGCGAGCGCTACATCAACCACCACGCCCCGCGCGCGGCCTGCCGGGAGCATGCAGCATGATCGCGTCGTACGCCTTGAAACACCCCGCACGCTTCCGGAGACTCGTTGAGCGTATTGCCGCTTGGACCGACGGCGAAGTTCGCGCTGTCTCAGCCGCGCAGGTTCGATACGTCGCGCAAGTCGTGCTGGATGGTGCCGACCCTGAATATCCACCCTTCGAACATCTGGCTGCCTTAGCTAAAGAGCAGAGGGCATTCGCGGATTGTAGCCGCATTGCGACCAACCCAACCGCAGCGCAGCATCGGGAGACTTTTGCAGCCGAACTGCGAGCGCTTATCATCAGGGCCGACCATCTGCCTTGGCATGAACGGGGCGGGCATTATCGCAGCATCCAAGCATCACCAGAAGCTGCTGGTGAATACGGCGCGATGGTTACGACCCATACCGGCCAAATTGCGGCGCAACAGGGACGAGGCAAGCACAACACCGCGCTCATCGTCGCTGCCGTTAACCTGCTGCCTGAGGTGGTAGAGTTCCTCGCTCTGCCGCCCGAAACGTGCGCCGCCAAGCCCGATCAGGCCGACATTTTGGAGACGATCCACAACGCTTCCGACGATTGGCAGAAGCACGGCTACACGTCAGCGCTGGCAGAGGTCCGAGACATGGCGAATGTCGGCCGTTCGCTCATGGAGAGGCTACCGGCGGGCTACTCCTATTGCGACTGCCCCAGCGAGATCGTCACCGATTTGCAGAACGAACTCGCCGAAGCTCGCGCCGCCACCCCCCCCTATTAACGAGGAAGGTGCGTCTTGATGCGCGCGACGTTTACCAGCCGCGATGTGCGCGGAGGTTGCTTCGTCTGCCATGGCAGCGAGGCGCGTTGGTGGGGTGCGAACGCCCAGGGGGTTGCCGCGCGGCATCACGACGCCACGAAGCATCCCGTGTGGTGCGACGTCGCTCTGTCGATCCGCTATGGTCGCGAGGAAGCCGACACGCGTCAGCTCGACATCGAGCATGCGATCGAGGCGCAGGGCTGATGCCTATCTCGCCCGCGAACGCCGCGCGCTACCCCGCGGACTGGCCTGAGATCAGCCGCCGCATCCGCTTCGAGCGGGCCGGCGGACGATGCGAATGCCAAGGCGAGTGCGGCTATGACCACCTAGGCCGGTGCTCCGCCATGCATGGTCAGCCGCATCCCTTCACCGGCTCGCACGTCGTGCTGACGGTTGGCCACCTGACTCATGAGCCCGAGCGCTCGGCCGACCACGAGCTGCGCGCATGGTGTCAGCGCTGCCACCTCGCCTATGATCGCGATCACCACCTTGCGAATGTGCGTCGGACATCATCGCTACGGCGCATCGCGGGCGCAGGCACGCTGGAGCTGTTTGAGGCCGATCTAGGCGACCGCACGCGCGAGCCTGTCATGCTACCAGACGTGGCGCCGCTACCGCCCGCACAGCCCGCCGCATGGCCTTTTTCGGGGCTAGTGGCGGGCCACTATGGCGCGATCCTCGCCGACCCGCCCTGGCGCTTCCTGAACCGCTCGAAGGCGGGAGAGCTGAAGAACCCGGTGGCGCACTATCCGTGCATGTCGATCGCCGAGCTGGCAGCGCTGCCGGTCGCGCGGCTCGCCGCGCCCGATTGCGCGCTGATCATGTGGGCGACGGCGCCACTGCTCGACCGCGCGATCGAGCTGCTCGCGGCTTGGGGGTTCACATTCAAGAGCGCGGGCGCCTGGGCGAAGCGGTCGAAGACCGGGCAGCGCTGGACGTTCGGCACCGGCTACGTCTTCCGCTCGGCTGCCGAGTTCTATCTCGTCGGCACGATCGGCAAACCCCGCGTCACGTCGCGCTCGATCCGGAACCTGATCGAGGCGCCGGTGCGCGAGCACAGCCGCAAGCCCGACCAAATGCACGCGGATGTCGAAGCGCTCTATGCCGGCCCCTATGCCGAGCTGTTCGCCCGCCAGCGCCGGCCGGGCTGGGATGCTTGGGGCAACGACATCGATCGGTTTACCGATGGTGGCTGATCCGACCCGGTGCGGCATCGCGGAGGCTCGTGCGATCACGGGCCTTTCCTACAGGACCCTTCAGGACCTAGCATCGCTGGGATCGATTCCCGGTGCATCCAAGCCGGCAGGTCGATGGCTATTCGTTATTGCCGACCTGAAGCGTTGGGCGGCGCGCGTAAACCGGAAGAAGGCATGTCGAACCTCTACACCCGCAACTCAATCTGGTGGGCGCGTTTTAAAGTCCGGGGCATCGAATATCGGCAAAGCCTACGAACTCGCGCTAAATCAGTCGCGGAGAAACGGCTGAAGGCGCTGCGCGAGTCCATCGAAGATGAGGCACACTTCGGCATCGATGGCCCGACGAGCTGGCAGGCGGCGGTCGTATCTTGGAGCGAACATATCGGGCGGCAGATCGCAGCCACCACCGTCAGCCGCTACCTCGTCAGCCTCAACCATATCCGCCAGTGGCTCGACGACAAGAACATCCACGAGATCGATGCGGCGATGCTCCGCGATCTCGTCAAAGGCCGGCAACGCCAGGGCGTGACCAACGCGACGATCCGGCGCGACCTCACAGCGATATCGAGCGTGTTAGCCCACGCGATCGATGAACAGTGGATCCACGACAATCCGGCGCAGGCCTTCAACCGCAAGCGGCTGCCGGAGCGGCGCGATCCGATCGCCCTGCCCACCTCGGACGCCATCACTTTGACGATCGGCCGGCGCGCGACACGATTCGGCGACATGATGCTGTTCGCCCGCGAGACGGGGATGCGTGAAGAAGAAATCGCTGGCCTCGAGCACAGCGGCATCAATGCGGCCGGGCTGACGGCAACATTCACCGGCAAGCGTAATCGCCTGCGCTCTGTGCCGCTGTCCAAGGCCGCGCTGGCGATCGTTCAGCGCCAGCCGCGCTTCCTCAAATGTCCCTATGTGTTCTGGCATCTGGGCGAGGATGCCGATGGCAAGCCGGTTGGCAAGCGCTACACCAACGTCGCTTCCAACTTCGCCGACTACACCCGGCGCGCGGCCGCGCGGGCGGTGAAGGCCGGCACAGAGTACAAGCGCTTCCGCTTCCACGACCTGCGCCACCTGTTCGCTGTCGAGTATCTGCGCGAAGGACGAGGCGGCATCTACGATCTGCAACGCATCCTTGGCCACACCAGCGTCAAGACCACGGAAATATACCTCGACTTCCTGACGCCGGATCAGGTTGCCGCCGCGATGGTGGGGGTGGCACAAAAGAGGGCACACAAGCTGCGGTCTGGCACAGCCGACTAGGCTCAAACCCGCAGAAAACCGCCAATTCTTCTACGACGCAAGGCGGTCACCGATCGGTTTAGGAAACCGACGCTCTATCCGACTGAGCTACGGGGAC